>JAQBPE010000241.1 GCA_028287685.1 Cyanobacteria bacterium RYN_339
GCGCTGGCGCTGCGCGGGGCGCTCGGGGCGGGCATCGAGCAGGTCGTGACGTGGTCGCTGGGCCACTACCGCACACGCGGCGGCATCAACGACGTGCCCTACGGCAGCGACCTCGGCGGCTTCGCGCCGGTGCTGCGGGCGATCTGGGGCACGCCCTATTGGCCCGCCCGGGTCTACCACCTGGCCTGGACCTACGCCTACTGGCCGCTGTTGGGCCTGCTGGCCGCCTGGCTCGCGGCACGCAAGGCCGAGACCACGCCGGTGGAGCGGCTGGTGGCGCTGGTGGCGGGCGCGGAGATCGTCGCGTGCCTGGTGGGCCGCGCGGACTTCGCCCATATCGCCATGTACGGTAGCCTGCCGCTGTTGCTGGGCGTGTGCTGGGCAGAGCGCCTGGCGCCGCGGGCGGGGCTGGCCTTCGCCGCGTTCGGCCTGGCGGGGCTGGTGCTGACGGCGCAGCGAGCGCTGTTCCTGCCCACCGTGTTCATGCCGGCGCAGTCGCCGGACGTGGTGCTGGCGGCCTTCCCGGAGAACCAGTACGTGCGGCGAATTTGCAGCAAGCCCGAGGACCGGGTGGTGGCGATTCCCAGCGGGGGGCTGACCTACCTCTATGGGGCGTTGCCGGGGACGCGCTATTCGTTGGTGTTGCCGCCCGCGATGGGCTACATGACGATGGCGGAGTACGTGAACTTCTGGCGCGAGGTCATGCGCACCCGGCCGAAGTTGGTTTTGATCATGTCCACGTTAGGGCGTGACGAGACCATGGCCGCCTACCAGCCGCCCAACCTGCGCGGCTACCGGGCCGGCCCGGAGTTCGTCACGCCGCTGAATGACCAGCCCTACCACACGTACACGATCGAGCGGGTGGACTAGCTCAAGGCTTGCGGGCGATGGCGATCACGGAGATGCCGAAGGGGCGCGGCAGGAACGACTCCAGGCGCAGCATCGGGACCAGGGCGTCGATCAGCTTGAGCTGACCGGCCGGCAACAGGGTTTTGCCCAGCAGGTTGCCGTTCACGTACCACCCCAGCGCGCCCAGCATGTTGAAGTACCAGCTCCGCTCGAGCGCGAAGCCCGCCCCCCGCAACAACTCGCCCAGCCCGCGCTTGTTGTAGCGCCGGAAGTGGCTCACGCCGCGGTCGAAGCCGTTGAAGAGCATCTGGTGCGCCGGCACCAACAACACCAGCCGGCCGCCGGGGCTCAGGCGGTCGAACATTCGCCGCAGGGCCGCCTCGTGGTCCTTGATGTGCTCCAACACGTTCAGGCAGACAACCGTGTCGAATTGCTCCGTGAGCAGCGAGGCCGGCGTGTCGTCGTTGAGATCCCAGTGGTCCACGGTGATGTGGGGGCGATCGCCGTACTTGGCCGCGAGGTCGTCCAGGCTTTCCGCCTCGATGTCCGTCAGCGCGAGCCGCGGCGCGTCCAGCATGAACGCGCTCATGTTGCCCGTGCCGGAGCCGATTTCGAGGATGCGCCCCGAAATGCCCGGCCGCAACTGGTCGTACATCCAGCGGTTGTAGCGGCCCAGGTGGGCCTCCACCAGGTGCAGCGTTTCGCGCCCCAGATCACTCGAGGTGCTCATGGCCGGCTCATGACGTCCGGGAAGGCCGGCAGGCTGGAGGGCGGCGGGGGCAGGTGGGCGGTCTCTTCCGTGCGGGTGGGGACGGGCGTGCGGTCGAGCCAGGCGTAGCGCACCAGCACCCACATGGCCTCCACGGCGTCCTTCCAGCCAATCTTCTTGCCCTCCGCGTAAGAGCGCCCGTAGTAGCTGATCGGCACCTCGTAGATGCGCCAGCGGCCGCGCGCCAGCTTCACCGTGACCTCCGGCTCGAAGCCGAAGCGGTTGGACTCCAGCGGCATCGCCTGGATGATCTCGCGGCGGAACATCTTGTAGCAGGTCTCCATGTCCGTCAGGTTGATGTTCGTGAAGACGTTGGAGGCGAACGTGAGCATGCGGTTGCCCACCTGGTGCCAGTAGTTGAGCGCCCGCCGCGGCGTGCCGATGAAGCGCGAGCCGTAGACCACATCGGCCACGCCCATCGTGATGGGCTCCAGCAGCTTCGCGTAATCGGCGGGGTCGTACTCGAGGTCGGCGTCCTGCACGATCACCACGTCGCCCGTCGCATGGCGGAAGCCCTCGCGGATGGCGGCGCCCTTGCCCATGTTCTTGGGCTGGAAGACGATCACGTAGCCTTCGCGCACGCGCAAGAGGTCGAGGTACAGGCGCGTGCCGTCGCTCGACCCGTCATCGACGATGATGATTTCCTTGTCGAAGGGCACGGCCTCGATCTTCGCGAGGATTTCCCGGATGGTCGCGCGCTCGTTGTAGACGGGCATGACGATAGACAGCTTCATGGGGGAAATTCTACCTTAGAACTCCGGCTCCATCCAACTGGCCACGCCGGAGGTGCTGTCCAGGCGGCCGCACGCCGGTAATGCCCGTAGGATCTGCCTGCCGTAAGACTTGGTCGTCAATCGGGCGTCGAGGATCGCCACCACGCCGCGGTCACTGGAGGTGCGGATCAGGCGGCCGAAGCCCTGCTTCAGCCGCAAGATCGCCTCGGGCAAAGTGTACTCGCGGAACCAATCCCGGCCCTGCATCTTGAGCCGCTCCACGTAGGCCTGCACCACCGGGTCATCCGGCACGGCGAAGGGCAAGCGGTCGATGATCACGCAGCTGAGCGACTCGCCCGGCACGTCCACGCCCTCCCAGAAGGAGCTGGTGGCGAACAGGACGGAGTTGGGCGTTTCCTTGAACCACTCGATCAGCCGCATGCGGCTCAGCTCGCCCTGTTGCTTGGCCGGGAACGGCAGGCGCTGCACCAGTGCGGTGTACGCCGACTGCATGGCGCGGTAGGAGGTGAACAGCACCAGCGCGCGACCCCGCGTGGCCGTGACCAGGCTCTCGATCTCGTCGTGGCTGGCGCGCTCGAAGCGCGGGTCGTTGGGCTCGGGCAGCTTGGGCAGGTAGAGGCGCGCCTGGGTCGTGTAGTCGAAGGGCGAGGGCAGCACCGTGTCGCGCGTCTGCTGGTTGAGGCCGAGCTGGGCGCGGAAGTAGGCGAAGTCGCCGTCGACGCTCAGCGTGGCGGAGGTCAGCACGGCGCTGCGCTCCTTCCAGAGCAGCTCCGCCAGATCCTTGGAAACGTCCAGCGGCGCGCTCTTGAGCTCGAAGTAGCCGCTTTCACGGTTGAGCTCCACCCAGTTCACGCGCTCCGTGCCGGACACGTCGGCCATGTTGCCGAAGAACTCCCAGCGGGCGATCAGGTTGGTGAGCTGCGACATCAGCTTGGGGCGGTGCAGCGGCGCCTTGTGCTTCACCTCCAGGTCGGGGAACAGCATCTCGTCCAGGCGGCCGTGCTCCAGCCAGCTGCGCAGCTCTTGCAGGCCTTCCAGCAAGGTTTCCGCGATGTCGAGGAAGTCGGAGTCCGGGTATAGCCGGAACTGCGCGCGGTCGTGGCGCCAGAGCCACTCCGCCAGGCGGCTCTCCGCGCCGACCAGCTGATACGAGATGTTGTCGGGCGGCGCCTGCCAGCGGCGGCGGATCTTCTGCAGCAGCTTGGTCAGGGCGTAGCGGCCGATGCTGGCCGTGAAGGCCTGCGCCGCCACGCGCGGCAGGTGGTGTGCCTCGTCGAAGATCACCATGTCGTGGTCGGGCAGGATGCCGCCACCGGTGGCGAGGTCGACCATGTACAGGGCGTGGTTCGCCACGATGATGTCGCTCTTGCCGAGCTTCACGCGGGCGATCCGGAAGGGGTTCTCTTCGTAGTACTCGCACTTGTTGCCCAGGCAGTCGTCGGAGGTCGACGCCACCTCGGTCCAGAACTTGCTGCCGGGCGGCGTGGCGAGCTCCGCCAGGTCGCCGTCCCAGGTGGGCAACGCTTGCAGCAGGCGATCCACCTCGCGGCGCAGCGGGTCGCCCGACGGGATCTGCCGGTCGGCCTCCCACAGCTTCTGGCGGCAGAGGTAGTTGGAGCGGCCCTTGGCGAGCGCCGGGATCATGGTCGAGCCGGAGGCCGCGAGCAGGAAGGGCAGATCCTTCTCGAGCAGCTGCTCCTGGAGGTTGATCGTGCCGGTGGAGATGACGACGGTCTTGCCGGCGTGGAGGATCGGGAGCAGGTAGCCGAAGCTCTTGCCGCTGCCGGTGCCGGCTTCCACCAGCAACTGGCCGCCGTTCTCCATGGTGCGCAGGATCTCGCGCGACATCTCCAGCTGCTGGGGACGCGGCTCGTAGCCTGGCAGCTGCGAGACCACCCGGTCGAAAAAGGCATCGAATTGCGTATCTAGCACGGTTTATTGTACCCCAAATAGGGAAAAGGCCGGGAACCAAACGGTTCCCGGCCTTTGAGAGATGTGAAGGCTTACTTCAGGGCCTTCAGGAGGTCCTTCCAGGACTCCTTGGCGAACGCAATCTTGCTCGCGTCGGTGTAGGCGGAGTTGACCGCGCCACCCGTCGGGAAGTAGATCACGTTGCCGGTCGCGCCGGGGAAGTTCTTCGTGTGGCCTTCGCGGACGATGGCCGAGGCGTAGGCGGACTGGAGCTTCGAGATCGAGGCGCTCAGCGCGGCGTTCTTGGAAACGGCCGGCTTGAGGTTCGTCAGGAAGTTGCCCAGGTCGGCGCAGTCGCGGTTGTAGAAGACCTGCGTCTTGGCGCGGGCGGCGTTGATGGCGGCCTTGTTGCCGGCCAGGTCGCTCGAAGCGGCGGCAACGAACTCGTTCAACGCGGGAACCACGTTGGCGACGAGGGCGTTGATGTCCGTGGCGGCCAGGGTCGCGGAGTCGCGGCCGCTGGACTGCGAACCACCGGGCTGGTAGGAAGCGGCGTAGGAATCAACCAGCGCCGAGGTCACGGCCACGGGGGTGTGGTCGCCGGTGCCGACGGCCTTCAGCCAGCCAGCGTAATCCCAGCCCTTGCCCGGCTCGAGCTCTTCGGAGGCCACCAGGTAGTCGACGTTGCCGGCCATCTGGTAGGCGATCTCGGAGTGGCTCATCAAGCAGCAATCGAAGCCGAAGGCATCCATGCTCTTGCCGGCCGCCGCCTTGAAGGCGCCACCGATCTTGGTCAGGTCGCTCGTGTGCATGTTGTTGCCCGAGCCGTCATCCCAACCGAAGCCCTTGGTGATGGGGTTCGGGTTGCCGTTGAACAGGCCCGAACCGTGGTCCCAAACGGCAGCCATCGTGTGGTCCGCGGGAGCGTTCTTGGCGGCCCACTGGACGAACTTGATCATCTGGTCGGCGGAACCGGAGTCGATCTCGTGGTTCGACGGGATGACGTCGGTCGGCAGGAGCTTCTCGGAGATGATGTTGGTGTTCATGCCGGCGTCATGCTTGATGTTGTAGATGCAGGAGTCGCCTTCCTTCACGCCGTCGAAGAGGACGAAGACCTTCACGGAGCCGTCGGTCGGGATGCCGGCTTCCATCTCGTTGATGTCTTCGAGGCCGAAGTTGTAGAGGTTGTTCTCGGCGGCCATGTGAATCAGGATGGTCCAGCTGCCGCCCTTCTGGGCCGCGCGGTGCGCCTTGGCGGCGGCAACCATGTTCTGGGAGGTGGCGCCGACGCCAGCGGCGGGGGCGATGTGGCCGCAACCGGCGAGACCGAGAACGAGGGAAGTCGACGCGACGAGGGCCGCGGGCTTGAAGTTCACAGCAGGTACTCCTTAAGTTCGCAGAGAGTGCGAGAGAGGGGGGTATCGGTGAGAGAGAATATTTGGGAAGGCGCTGGTTAGGGTGAGTTAACTGCGCCTTAGCCTTTGCTTAACCAAGATAACTTAACAAGCGACATCATGCAAGCGAAGTCTGTGAGATTTAACAAACCTTTAATAATTGGTTAATGCAAACCCAAGATCTCCCGATCCACGCGCGATCCGGCCCCGACCCGCGTGGGAACGACGTCCTCCTCGGAGCGGCATGGACGCTAACTTAACGGGAATATAATGCAAGTCCGGGTGGGGACCCGACGATAACCGGGTACACGGCTTGCTAACGGATCCGGTTAGCTATAAGGAGGCCCCATGGGCGTCACGTACCAAACCCAGAACCGCTTGCGCCGCAAGGTGATGACCGCGCCGCTTACCGCGCCGGAACAGACCTCTGCCGCGCCTATCCCGGTGATCGAACCGGTTAAACCATCGTACAGAAGCTTTGCCTGGCCGGTTGCGGCCGCGGGCCTGGTCCTGGTGGCGGCCTTCTTGAGCATGAAGGCCTTCTAGAACCGCGCGCCGGCTACCGGGGCGGGACGTGGTCCCGCCCTTTTTGTTTGGCCAGGCTGGGCAAGAGCGGCTTCGCTCCACATGGGCGAGCGTATCGCGCAGGACTGGCGCTTGATAGCAAGGCGCCGGCTTGCGCGTCTACCGGAGGGGTACACAAGCAAGCCGGCAACGCAGCTAGCGAGTGCCAGGACCAGCGAGACGCCGCACAGGTGGAGTGGAGCCGCTCTAAGGGTACAACGTTCGTAACATGCTCGAAACGCCCTTCAATATCGAGATCGCGGGCCTGACCCTGCGCGGCACGCTGCATCTCCCCGGCACCGCCGGACCCTACCCCGCCGTCCTCTGGCTGCCGGGCTTCGGCGGCACCCGCGTGGAATGCCACCGCCTGTTCGTGGACGGCGCCCGCCAGCTCGCGAAGTTGGGCGTGGCCTCGCTGCGCATCGACTTCCGCGGCTGCGGCGAGTCCGACGGCGACACGGTCGACATGACGATCGGCTCGCAGGTCGAAGACGCCCGCGCGGCGCTCGCGGCCTTGCGCACGCACCCCAACGTCGCCAGCGATCGCCTCGCCGTGATCGGGTTCAGCTTGGGCGCGGCGATCGCCAGCCAGCTGGGCGCGGAGCCGGGCCTCCAGGCGCTGGCCGTCTGGTCCCCCGTGGTCTTCCCGGTGCCGATCTTCGCGCGCATGGGCCTCTACGCCGCTCACCCCGAGCTGGCGCGCCAGGGCTGGATCGACTGCAACGGCCGCAAGATCGGCCGCGACTTCCTGGCGGAGCTGACGGCGCTGGACCCCTTGGGCGCATTGTCCACGTTCGGGCGGCCCCTGCTGGTGCTCTACGGCAGCGACGACACGGTCGCCACCTGCGAAAACGCCCAGGCCTTGCTCGAAGAGATCCCGGGTGCCGAAGGCGCCTGCCTGGACAAGGCCAACCACATCTTCGGATCCGTGAAGGCCCGCACCTGGCTGCTGGATCGCACCGCCACCTGGATCGAAGGCAAGTTGCTCGGCGTTCGGGTTTGACATAATAACTTAGCGATGTATCAATGGCACCTTTCGCCCCCTGAAAGGAGCCAACCACATGCGCCCCATTCGAGTTTGGATGCCCTGGGTCGTGTCCGCGTGCCTGTTGCCGGGCTGCAGCGCTTCCCCGCCGGTGACAACCGTGCCCATCGTTACCCGCGCCCTGGAGTCCGCCGTCAGCCTGGGCTTGGGCCAGCGCGACTTCACCATGACCCTGACGCGCAACGGCAAGGACAGCGACAAGATCCACTGCCTGAACTACACGTACGACGTGAAGAGTCCGCGCGACGCCGCCACGGGCCAGGCTTCCGGCAAGCGCCAACATGCGCCGGTCGTGATCATCAAGGAATGGGACGCCTCGTCCCCCGTCCTGATGCAAATCCTCGTCAACAACGAGGTGCTGAAGTCGGTCAAGCTGGAGTTCTCGCGCAACAAGGTGGACTCGCCGAACTTCTTCGACGTCTTCACGGAGATCTCGCTGGCGAACGTGAGCGTCACGAGCGTGGTCCAGACCGTAGGCGACGTGGACAAGCGCTGCGCCAACGGCGCCTGCACGAGCTCGCCCAAGGAGCTGGAAGAGATCTCGCTGACCTGCCAAAAGGCATCGTTCACAAATCGCGACGGCGGCGTCACGGCGGAAGACAGCTGGGTCTCACCGAAGTAAGGGCTTACGCCCCCTTCGCGATCCCCTGGTAGGCCGCTTCGAACTCTTCGCTGGGCGTCATGCCCAGGTAGGCCTTGAGGGCCTTGCGGCAGTCCCAATACACCTGGCGGATCCGCTCCGAACGGCCGGTGTTCTTCTGGAAGCGCATCAGCGCGATGTAGGCCTCTTCCTCGCAGGGCGCCAGCTCCACGGCGCGCACGAGGGAGGCCTCGGCGCTCGACATGTCCCCGCGCTTCTGGTGGAACCTGGCCAGCCAGAGCAGCGCCGCCACGACCTGCTGGCGGTACTTCTCGCGCTCGGCTTCGAAGTACTTCTGGAAGAACCCATCATCGAGCAGGTTGCCGCGGTAGTGGCCGAGGGCCTGCTCGTAGCTCTGGGCGGCGCCCACCTCGTCGTTGTCGCGCAGCCGGTCGGCTTGGCCAATTGCCACGTCGAAGAGGCGCATGTCGAGGTATTCCACCGTGTCCCAGTCGACCAGGTAGCGGTCGTCCTGCGTGACGACGTACTTGGAGGTAGCGCCCTTGCCCATGGCCGGCTCCAGGCTCTTGCGCAACGCGGACACGTCGACCTTCAAGGTGGTCAGGGAGGCCTGCGTGATGTCCTCGCCGGGCCCCAGGATTTCGCCCAGCTGAGCCAGCCCCAGCCCGCGCGGGTAGAGCAGCAGCGCCGCCATGATCAGCTTCGCCTTGCGGCGGGGCCACTGGTCGAGCAGCACGCCGTCCAGCCGGACCTCGAAGCCGCCGAAGCAGCGGATCGACAGGCGGCCCACGGCGGCCGGCGCGACCACCAGCACCTTCGCCTTGGGCGCGGCCTCGACGGCCGGCAGCAGCAGCGTGACCTCGTGCTGCGCCGCCGCCGAGAGCGATTGCTCGACGAACGACACCGCGATCCGGTGCTTGGCGACCACGGGCGCGATTTCTTCCCACAGCTGGGGGTCCTGCGCCGGCAGGAAGCGGAAGTTGCGTGACTCCGCGAGCGCCATGCCGCGGGCGATCGCCGCGCGCGCCGTGGAGTCGTCACCCAGCTTGAGGTGGGTGGCGCCTTCGTAAAGCAGGGTGCGGGCGAGGTGGAGCTCGGCGCGCGCCGCTTCGAAGCCCGGGATGGCCTTCTCGTATATCTTCAAGGCGCCGGACGCGTTGCCCTGCAGGTGCAGCGCGCGGGCGTAGGGGGGCATCAGCGCCAGGTCGTAGATGTTCTCGACCGCGGCGTCGCCGGCCTCCGCGAGCAGCTCCGGCACGCGCGCCAGCTGCTTGCGCTGCACGGCCAGCCACAGCAAGCGCTCCAATGAGACCTTCTTGCCTTCCTTGAAGCCGGCTTTCTCGAACGTGGCCTGGGAACGTCGTAAATCGTCCTCGGCCTCCTTCCACTCGCCGCGGGCCTGGTGCAGGAAGCCCATGGTGGTGTACGCACAGGCCAAATCGTGCCAATCCATCAGGTCCTTCCAGTGCGGCTGGAGGCCCCGGATGAAGGCGGCTGCCGGCTCGACGTCGCCTTCCAGGATCCGGAGGTGCGCCTGCAGGAACGAGGCGAAAAGCTTGTACGGGTAGAAGTCCCACTGATCCGCCAGCTCGATGGCGTGGGCGATGTGGCGCGCGGAGGCCGCCAGGTCGCCACGGTGCATGTTCAGGGTGAACAGGTTCATCAGCGCGATGGTTTGGCTGGCCGCGATCTCGATGTTCTTCTCGACCGGGATGTGCATGACCGCCTGGTTGCACTCCTCCATCATCGCCAGGTCGCCGCGCTGTTCCGCCGCCAGCGCGCGCGCCAGGTGCAGGTCGACGATGTCCTCGTTCTTGCCGTCGCGCTGGTTGGCCAGCGCCTGGAGCATGCTGGCGCCGAACTTCCGCATGTCCTGGTGGATCAGCGTGATCGTGCAGAGGCGCACCTGCACCTTGAAGATGCCCGCGGCGTCCTTGCGCTCGACGAACAGGTCCTTGGCCTTCTCGTAGGCCGGGATCGCGTCGACGTGCTGGCCGCCGCGCGAGAGCTGGTGGCCGCGCCAGAGCTGCAGCACGGGTTCGCGTTCTGTGACGTCGGCCGGGAAGGCGTCCAGCCAGCGCATGATCTGGGCCTGGCGGCCGCTGAAGCGCATGGCGGGGAAGGACATCTCGCAGGCCAACGAGGCGCCGTCCCAGTCCTTGGACGCGATCAGGTGCGGCAGGGCCAGCTCGATCTGGCCGCGGTCGCGGAAGAAGGTGCCGGCCTGGCGGTGCCAGGCGTCCAGCTGCGGGCCGGGGATCGTGCGTTCGGCCTCGGCGAGCAGCATGTCCTTGAGGTAGGTGGGGAACCGGTAGCCCACGCCGCCCGTCAGGCGGCGCACCAGGTGGTTCGCCTCCATGACGTCGAGCTGTTCCACGGCGTCGGCCGCCTCGAAGACCGCGCGGCAGGCTTCCGGCGTGAGCTCGCCCAGCAAGGCGGCGCGCAACATGAAGTCGCGGCGCTCCTGCGGTTGGGACTCGTAGATCTCTTCCGCCACGTAGCCCATCAAGACTTCCACGCCGCCCGTGCGTGGGTCCAGCTTCATCTCGCGCTCTTCGGCGACGGAGGTGGCGAGGTCCAGGCCCAGCGGCCAGCCGTCCAGGCCCGTGGCCTGCTTCCACCAGTGGTTCGGGATCTTGCCCTCCGGGGCGCGGCCGCGCATGAACTCCACCTCTTCCATGGAGTTGAAGCGCAGGTTCTCCTGCTCGATCACACGCACCAGGCCCATGGCCTGGGCCTTCGACATCGGCGCGTTGATGCGGCGGCGCGAGCCCAGCAGCACGTGCATGCGCGGCGGCAGCTTGTCGAAGAAGTAGGCCAGCGCCTTGACCAGCTCCGGCTGGTGCTCTTGCAGGTGGTGGAAGTCGTCCAGGACGACGAAGACCTCCGGGAGGTTGTACGAGACCAGGCTCTGGAAGAAACGCTGCCACAGCAGGCGCGGCTCCAGGCGCTCGCCCATCAGCAGCGCCTTGACCTCCTCGCCGAACTGCGGGATGTGCTCCCGCATGCCCGCCACCATGTAGTGGAAGAAGGTCGCCGGGTCCGCATCGTACATGTCCAGCGTGTACCAGAGCACCGGCGCGCCGCGCTCCAGGGCCGGCTTCACGATCGAAAGCAGGCCCAGCGTCTTGCCATAGCCGGGCCCCGCCACCAAGAGCGTGAGGGGCGGGGTGGGCAGGCCGGCCGGTAGCAGCTCGCGCGTCAGCCAGCCGTCGGGCGGGGACGGCGGCGTGAGCTTGCTTTGGACGATCCAGGTTTCGTTCATGACCGGGCGGCCCGTGACGGGCCCATGAGGGGCATACCCCCCATATACCCCTGCCCCTGCCTTACTGCCGCGTTTCCACCGGCGGCATCATCAGCCACGTGCTGGTCTTGCCGTAACGGTTCAGGGCCTTCACCGTGTTCTTCATTTGGGTGTCCATGGTGCTGTCGTCCAGGGTCTGCCAGATGGCGCCCGGCTTGGGCCAGAACTCGATCACGCTGGTGGTGGGGTCGAGCTTGGCTTCCTTCCGGGCGTCGGCGATCGCCAACTCCAGGCCGCCGAAGTGATCGATCAGCCCGATGTCCTGCGCGCGGCTGCCCGCCCAGACGCGGCCCTGCGCCAGCTCGTCCACGCGGCTGGTGGACATGCGACGGCCCGTGGCGACGCGCTCGAGGAACTGGCCGTAGGTGTAGCGGGCGTTGTCGCGCAGCAGCGTGATTTCCGTCTCCGTCAGCGGCCGCATGCCGCTCTCCATGTCGGCGTGCTCGCCACGCTTGATCGTTTCCGTGGTGATGCCCACCTTCTCCAGCAGGCCGCCGTAGGCGAACTGGCCGGTGTAGACGCCGATCGAGCCCGTGATGGTGCCCGGTTCCGCGTAAACGCGCGTGCCGTTCGCGGCCACCCAGTAGCCGCCGGAGGCCGCCACGTCGCCCATGCTGATGATGACGGGCTTGCCCTGCAGGCGCAGGAGGTCCAGCTCGCGGCCGATCTCGTCCGCGGCCACGGCGTCGCCGCCAGGGGAGTCCACGCGCACGACCACGGCCTTGACCTTGTCGTTGCGGCGGATATCGCGCAGGGCGCGGGTGATGGTGTAAGAGCCGACGGTGCCGCCGTCCATGAGATTGGAGCCGCTCTCGCCGCGCGTCATGGCGCCGTTGATCGAGACCAGCGCCAGGATGTCCGGCTCGGCCCAGGTGTTGGGCTTGTAGTCGGGCAGCGGGTAGGTGTTGGCGGGGCCCTTCTCGAACATGCCGGGCACCTGGTCCGGGTAGGCGATCTCGTCGATCAGGCTCTTCTCCTTGGCCTGGGGCGGGTTCAGCATGCCCTTGTCGATGACCGCCTTGACCTCGGCCGGCTGCAGGCGGCGGGCCTGGGCGATGCCCTCGACCATCTGGTTGAACTGGGCGTCGAGCAGCTCTTCCTCTTCCTCGCGCGCGGGGCCGCTGAAGCTCTTGCTCATGTACTGCTCGGGCGCCGACTTGTACTTGCCGATGCCCACGAACTGCGGCTGCACGCCCAGCTTGTCGAGCACGCCGCGGAAGAAGGGCACGCTGGCGGCGACGCCCTTGATCGTGAGGGCGCCCGCGGGGTGCAGGATCACCTTGTCGGCGGCGCTGGCCAGGTAGTACTCGCCGAGGCCGGCGTCCGTCAGGTACGCGATCGTGGTCTTGCCGGCGGACTTGAAGTCGATGATGGCCTCGCGCAGCTCCTGGAGCTTGCCCAGGCCCACGCCCACGCCGCGGAAGTCGAGCACCATGCCCGTCACGCGCGGGTCGGCCTTGGCCTCCGCGATGCGGCGCGTCAGGTGCAAGACGCCGGGGTAGTAGTCCTTGCGCAGATCGAGCGCGTTGACGGGCACGTCGGCCAGCTCGCCCTCCAGGCGGATGTAGGCCATATGCGGCAGGTGCAGATCCAGGTGGCGGCGGTGGTCCTGGTCGCTGGTGGTCAGGTAGACCAGGTCGCTCTCGCCCGCGCGGCCGCGGCTCACGCCGGACATCGCACCGGTGGCCATGCTGCCCACGTCGAGGCCCAGGCCCACGCTGTAGTTAAAGGTCGCGTCGGCCTGGCCGCGCAACATCAGGCCCGGCAGCAGCTCCGCTTGCAGGCCGACCAGCGGCGTGATGTTCGCGGTCGGGTCCCCCTCCAGCCAGGTGCCGTCCAGCGACAGGGTCACGCGGTCTGTGCCCGGGCGGATGCCGATGCCGGCGCGGTAGTTGCGGCGCAAGACGGCGGCGCCCACGGGAGGCGCGGTCAGGTTATCGGCCGTGAGGCCCACGGAGACCCAGCTGTTGGGGCGGTACATGGCCGACACGCCGAAGTTGGGGCTGTTGCCGCCCTGGGTGTCGAGGAACTGGAGGTAGCTGAAGCGGCCGCCCACGGCCAGGCCCCAGCCGATGTCCAGGCCGCCGCCGAAGGTGAAGTTGTTCAAGAAGCGCCCGCCGGTGCGGTACTGCTGCCACGAGGTGCCCACGCCGCCGCCCGTGAGGAAGAGGTTGGTCTGGTCCAGGCCGTTGACGCTGCGGCTCAGGAACAGCTCCGAACTGCGCATGAAGGTGAGGGCGGCCGGGTTGATGGCCAGCGCCGACGCGTCTTCCAGGGTGGCGACGCTGGAAAGCGTGCCCAACTCCGTGGGGGCGTACGGCAAGACGTCCGTCGGGGCGGCCCAGGCGGGCGCCGCCATCATGGCGAAGCTGGCCGCCAGGGTGGGGGCGAAGCGGATGGTGCGGTTCATGTAAGGGGGCTCCTCGCGCGACGTGGCCATGTATATAGAACGATGGCGGAAAGTTTCGGCCGAAAATTAAGTATTATGTAAGCCGGCGGTCATACCCCGTTAATAAGCATGGGGTATAAGAGTTGTAGAAGGGCCCCTTTGCTTGTAGCAGGCGGGCTTTGAGCCCCCGACGGGGTCGTCCCCGCGGCGGTGGCACAGTATAGCTCGCAAGCTTGGGTTCGTAAAGCGATCTTGCGGCCTGCGGGGTTCCGTGACAAAAGGTAACGCATGCGATTGTGCGATAAAGATTAGTAAATACGTGACAATTTCACTATGCCGTTCATAACGCGATGGCATAGAATGCCTAGCGAAAACCGGTCCCAGATATCTTCCAGATAACTGTTCCACCTTTCGCCCCTATAACAGGAGCTCCTATGCGGTTCAATGTTAGTGCGGTCCTTGCGGCCGGTCTCGCCCTTAGCTTCGCTTCCCCGGCCTGGGCCCTGCCCACCAAGGCCGAGGGCGCGGATCGTTCGAAGTCGGATGCCCACGGCAAGGCCGGGCTCGTCGACTGGGCGGCTCCGCCCGTGCAGGTCGCGGCCGTGCCCGTGCCCGTAGTCATTGCCGCCAAGCCCGCGGCGAAGCCCGCTCCCAAGGCCGCTCCGAAGCCCGCGGCCAAGCCCGTCTTCGTGCCGCACCCCACCGTCGCGCACCTGCGCTCCACCGAGGTGCTGGGCGTCGAGAACGTTTCGCCGGCCGTCGACTTCGTGCCCGTGCTGCCCGGCGAGCGCGTGCCCCTGCGCGCCATCTCCGCCAACGGCAAGCCCGTGGCGGCAACCTGGCGCTCCAACGGCGGCACGCTCGCCTTCGGCGACCACATGGCCGTCTGGCAGGCGCCCCTGGAGCCCGGCGTCATGCATGTGACGGGCTATGGTTTAGTAAATGGGCGTACCGTCCGCCGCAACCTCACGATGGTCGTGATCATCCCCGGCGCGAAGGTGACGGGGGGCAAGCTGAACGGCTACCCCATCGGCATCTACCCCAAGGGCTACGGCACCACGGTGGCCGGCCAGGTCGCCAACCGTGGTACCCGCGATGCCTACGAGGTCCCGCCGGGCTTCGTCGAGCTAACGGCCGCGAACGTGAACATGCCCGTCAGCGAGCACTACAAGCTGGGCGACTTCGCCGGCAAGGACAACTGGGTGGGCGGCCACAAGTACCTGATGGTGCAACCGCGCGTGGTCGAGAAGCTGGAGCGCATCATCATGACGCTGCACGCGGAGGGCTACCCCTGCGGCAAGCTCGAGCTGATGAGCGCTTACCGGTCGCCGTTCCTGAACGAGGACATCGGCAACACCACCACGCTGAGCCGCCACACCTACGGCGACGCCGTGGACATGCTGGTGCCCGACCTGAACAAGGACGGGAAGTCGGACAAGGCCGACGCCGGCATCATGATGGCCGCCATCACCAAGCTGGACAAGGCGGGCATCCTGACGGGCGGCGGCAGCATCTACGCGCCCAACGGCGCGCATGGCTTCTTCATCCACACCGACACGCGGGGTGCGCTGGTCCGGTGGTAACCGCCCGCGTCCCAGCCACCAGCGCCAACCTCGGGCCGGGCTTCGACCTGCTCGGGTTGGCGCTTCCGCTTTACAACCGGCTGACGCTGGCCGAAGCCGAGCGCTTCGAGATCGTCAACCACGGCCCCGAGGCGGCCGGCCTGCCCACGCACGAGCGCCACATGGCCTACCGGGCGGCCAAGGCGTTGTGCGAGTGCATCGGCAAGCCCGTGCCCACCTGGCGGCTGGAGATGGAGGTCAACATCCCGCAGTCGCGCGGCCTGGGCAGCAGCTCCGCGGCGATCGTCAGCGGGCTGGTGGCGGCCAACGGCTGGTTCGGCTCGCCGCTCGACACGGAGGCGCTGCTGAGCATCGCGACCCAGATCGAGGGCCATCCGGACAACGTCGGGCCCGCGCTCTACGGCGGCGTGACGGCCGCCTTCACCCAGGACAACGTCACCCGCTGCCTGGTGCTCGCCAAGTCCGCGCCCACGGCGTTGGTCTTGGCCGTGCCGGACTTCAAGCTTTCAACGGCCGAGGCACGGCGGGCGCTACCCGCGCAGTACGGGCGTTCGGACGTGGTGGCTAACCTTGCATCCGTGACGATCCTCACAACGGTTATGTTGACGGGTGCGGTAGAATGGCTGCCGTACGGGCTGAACGATCGCATCCACCAGCCTTACCGGCTCCCCCTGATCAAGGGCGCGGAAGCCGTCACCCACGCCGCCCGCGCGGCAGGGGCCTGGGGCGCGGTGATCAGCGGAGCCGGACCGACTCTGCTGGCCATGGTGCCCCCGACCGCGGCAGAGGCTGTCGCGGAGGCGATGACGGCGGCCTGGCGTGCGGAAGGTGTGGCGAGCCGCTCGCTCGTATTCACGGCATTGGCCTCGGGCGCTTGCATCGAGCCCCCCGGCTAAGGAGTTACCATGGCCCTCATCGTCCAGAAGTTCGGCGGCACCTCCGTCGGCAGCCCGGAGCGGATCCTCAAGGTAGCCGAGCGCGCACTCCGGACGAAGCGGGACGGCCACCAGGTGGTCCTGGTGGTGAGCGCGATGGGCCACACCACGGACGAGCTGCTGGAGCTCATGGAGAAGATCGCCGTGCGGCCGAACCCGCGCGAGCTGGACATGCTCCTCTCCACCGGCGAACAGGTCTCGATCGCGCTGGTCGCCTCCGCCATCTCCGCCATTGGTGGCAAGGGCATCTCGCTGACGGGCGCCCAGGCCGGCATCCGCACGGAGCCGCTGCACACCAAGGCCAAGATCGCCGACATCCAAACCGACCGCCTGCGCCAACTGCTGGCCGACGACCACATCCCCGTGGTAGCCGGCTTCCAGGGCATCACCTACAACGGCGAGATCTGCACGCTGGGGCGCGGCGGCAGCGACACCACGGCGGTCGCCCTCGCGGCGGCGCTGAAGGCCGATATGTGCGAGATTTACACCGACGTCTCCGGCGTCTACACCGCCGACCCGCGGGTGGTGCCCGAAGCCCGGCTGTTGCCGGAAATCTCGTATGACGAGATGCTGGAGCTTGCCAGCCTCGGCGCGCAGGTCTTGCACCCGCGTTCCGTGGAATACGCCAAGCAGTACAACCTGTTCATCCGGGTCCGCTCCACCTTCGACGAGGGGTTGGGGACCGTGGTCAAGGGAGTGAATGAATTGGAAAACCAGACCCCGGTCCGCGGCGTGACCGCCGACCTCAACCAGGCCAAGGTCGCCCTCAAGGAAGTGCCGGACCGCCCGGGCGTTGCTGCCCGCCTGTTCGGCGCGCTCTCCGATCGCGGCATCAACGTGGACATGATCACCCAGTCCGTGCGCGGCGAGCAGACGAACGACATCGGCTTCACCGTGACCAAGGAAGAGCTCGAGCGGGCCGTCCAGGTTACGGAGGAGGTCGGCCGCGAGGTCGGCGCCAAGGGCGTCGTGAGCGACGAGGACGTCGCCAAGGTCTCGATCGTGGGTTCCGGCATGGTCAACCACGCCGGCATCGCCGCCAAGATGTTCCAGGCCCTGGCCGACGGCCAGATCAACATCCAGATGATCTCCACCTCGGAGATCAAGGTCAGCTGCGTGATTTCGCGCTCCCAGGCCCAGCAGGCCGTGCGCCTTGTTCACAACGCCTTCCACCTGGGGGCGCCGCTGCCCGCGGTGGAGGCAACCTAAAAAGTTAACGGAACGATCGCCCCGGGTGGCGTTGACAGCCAAGAAGCGGTTCAGGTAAGATTTAGGCTGTTCAAAGTTCTGGGGGTATGGCGCAGTTGGTAGCGCGTCTGCATGGCATGCAGAAGGTCACCGGTTCGAATCCGGTTACCTCCACTTAATTAGACGGGAGCCTGGATCTGATGGATCTAGGCTCCCGTTTTCCTGTGTCATACGGGGCGCAGCAGCAATCAGGTCAAAGGGTTGCCGGTACGTCGGCACGACCACGCCGTCGGTCATCTGGCAGTTCGAAAGTAGGAAATTCAGCATTTGCCGCTTTTCGGAGGGCGATCGCCGAATGTATTGCGAATAGGCCGTTTGGGCGAGTTCGAAAAGGCGCAGGCCATGCTCCAGGAATTTGCGGTCTGCCTCCTTGTGGGCGGCCATCTTCTCTCGAATCTCGATTAACTCTTTGTCCCACTTGGCCGCAAGCTCGTCGCAGACGTCCGCAGGGACCTTATCGTCATAGCGATCCTCGTAGAGCCGGCGGCGGCGGTCCACCAGCTTGGTCTCCTGGGCCTGCAAGGCCGCCAGCGCCCGCTCGTGGTACTCCTGCTCGTCAACCAAGCTCTCTTTGAGGGCGACGCGCAAGGTTTCGGCGAATCGCTCGTCGAGTTGGAGTGCGGCCACGGCATGGCTAAGCTGCGCCGAGATGACCTCCTCGCGAACGTTCTTACGCTTGCCGGGGCAAGGACCACGGCCGCCGGTGCAGTGGTAGTAGGTATACTTCTCCTTGCGCAGCTCGGCCGTGATCTGGCAGCCGCAGTGCCCGCATGTCAGCAGGCCGGTGAAGGCAAAGGAACGGTCTTGGAAGTCGCCTCCGTTGCGCCCGCCCATGATGGCCTGGACCTTGTCGAACAGCTCGCGGCTGATCAAGGGCGTGTGCTTGCCAGGCACTTGCTTGCCCTTCCAGACAAAGACGCCGGTGTAGTAGGGACTCGTTAGCATCCGGTGGAGCCCCGCGCGGGTCATGGTCTTGCTGGAGTCCCAGACGGTCAACCCGTCTTGTTTGGCAACCGTTACCAAGTCGGACAGAGAGAAGCCGCCCGTGGCGTACTTCTCGAAAAGGCGCCGCACCAGTGGCCCCTTGGCAGGATCGATCTCCAGCACGCGGCTATCCGGGTTGGTCTTATAACCGGTCGGCGCGCGCAATGGATAGTGCCCCTGGCGCGCTTTCTCGTTCAAGCCCTTGCGGATCTCCTCGCTCAGGTTGTCGGAGTAGTTCTTGGCCATGAGCACTTTGATGCCATGCATGAACTTCTCGTGCGAGCGGGCGTCCCGGGTCAGGACCGTGTTCTCCTTGTACAGATGGATCTGTAGGTCATTCTCCTGCATCAAAGTGTCCAGGGTGACCCAGTCCTTGAGATTACGGTACAAGCGGTCGGTCTTCTCGACGACGACCATGCACTGCTGGTGCTTCTTGAGGAACTTGACCATCTCTTCGAACTGGCGCCGGCCGGCCCGCTTGGCCGACTCGACGTCCGCGAACTCCTGGACGACCTGCAGGCCGTGCTCCAGCGCATACCCCCGCGCCGCCAGGATTTGGGCGTCAATGGAGAAGCCCTCTTCCTGTTCCTTCGAGCTGACGCGCACATAGAACACCGCCTCGCGCGGCTTGTTGGCGCTGTCCGTTTCGGCCGGAGCTGTACTTCGTCGGCGGCCCATGGCGACGCCCTCCATTGATTCAACGGGTACAATTCAAACGAGTGTTCGAGGATTTATTGTAATAGGTTGAAGCTCTTGGTTCAACCCGGGAAACCGACCTTCCCCAATCGCCAGTGATCGAGTATACAACCGTGACGACCCGCAACAAGAAGCGTTTACGTGGCGGTGGCCCTGGGGCCCCTGTCGCGATGGCTCCCCGCCCGTGGTGGGACGTCGTCACCATGATCAACGTCCCGTCCCAGAGCGGACACTGGCAGGATGAGTGTTACTGGCTGCCGGAACAGTGGGCACGCGACCCGTTGCCGACTCCCATGCCCCCGGGGATGCAAGGGAGTTCGAATCTTGGTCCGTGGAACTCGGATGCGCCGCCCGCGATCGTGACACGCGTCGACCAGCGCGCCATCCCCATCTGCCTCGATTGCCTGCGTCACGAACGTGGCTCATATGCAGCCCTTGTAGAAACCCTGTGTAAGCTCGATCCCGCGCACCTTTGGGACGACCTTTACAAGATCACCGGGCGCTTCAAGCCGGAGGACCATACGGGCCACGACGTTCTGGCCTATCGAATTGGTCAGGTGCGTGGAACTCGCTCAGGTCCTGACATCCAGTGGCTGCTCGAGTGGCTGAAGCCAGGCCTTGGCGGGCCGGTTGCTCGCTTCAAAGTTAGCCGCCGCGCCAGCAACCCCAGGCTGCACGAGACCTTGCACTTGCTGGTGAGGGGTAGCATCGATGAACTGGACAAACAAGAGGTAGACCGGACAAGTCGGCCACGGCGCCACGGAAGCAGACTAAACGAATCCGAACATGCTGGCCGGGAGCCCGACGTGCTCCAGGAGTCGTTGGGCACAACTCTTACGCGGGCGGTGGTGAAAGGGACGTTGGTCAGGAAGGGCAAGCACGTCTTTAAGGTCGAGGTCGAAGGTGGGATGAATCTCCTAACCTCCTACCTCAAGGCGGTCTTGCCGGCGCGGGCGGCCGCGTACAAGCTAGATGTCCCTATGTGCAACGACGCTGATCGCTTACGCTTTCAGCAGGAGGCGGTGACCACCTACCTGGACTGCCTCGTAGTGCAAGTTTACCTGGGCCTGTTGGCACACCGGGACCCGGAGTGGGAGCAGGCGCGTGCCGCCATGGTGGATCACAACTCCACTTCTCCGCCCTTGGAAGCCCTCAAGATTCTTCCCATCTCGGAGGCGGCGCGTCAGACCATCATCGGTGACGTCTTGCTCCTTCAATACGAGGCGCGACGGGAAGCCAAGCTTCCGTCCAACACCGAGAGCTTGGCAGCGTTGTTCGCGGCGCTGACCGCGACTGGATATTCAAGGCTCGCACATACCGCAGCGTTCGAGGCCCGGGCGAAGTTGGAGCGTATCTTGAACTACATCGCGTTCGACTTGCAACGCGTTGTCGTCACCCACGTCGACTGGGGACCCTTGCTTCGGGCTTTGGCACCTATGTTCACCGATCGATCGAAGTAGCCAGTTTACATTGAGACCTAGGTGGTTAATGCGTGCCGAGCCGCACCGCGATAGGCACTCCGTCCTCGACGTCGATGGCGATCAACCCGAAGTTTCCAGATGGCACCGCCCCCGTCGCCGAAACAGATCCACCCATGGAGACGGCGCCGTTTACCGTCACACCCCATAGCGGTGAGTCCAGCGTATACGTCGGGCTTTCATAGCCCAGCTTGTCCTTGGCCCATTGCATCGTGGTGGCCTCGATCTCGCTCTGTTCGGGTCGGGCTCCGAATTGCTGCTCGATCAAGCGGAGCACGTAGGCCCGATCGATTGCAGGGTTCCGCCAGGCCTTGTGCTTGGGCACCACGCGCAGCGGGCGCCAGAAAATTGGGTTTGCCACGACCGCTGGTCCGGTGTCCCGGTAGCCGACCGCTGCCAGCGGATGCCCGTCTTCGATCGAGAACACGATCGTAGCGTGCGGGAAGGTCTCATAGCGGCCCTCGTCAAGGAACTGAGAGACCTGTACCGGCCCCGTGCTGGTGGCGACGACGACCTTGGAGGTAGGCAGGTACTGCCCGTAGTCTCCCACCAAGGCAGGATGGTTGGCGGCCAACCAGGCTTGGTCGTGGATCGCCAGGTCGGGTGGCTGCTCGGAGCTACGTTGCAGCTCGTTCCGCGTGTACTCCTTCCAGGTTGTAAGGTCGGGTTCGCCCACTGCTTGCCACAACGGGCGGGCCCCCGCTTCCAAGGTCAGCTGGCGCGTCGGGAGGAATTGCACCGGCTTGTCCGTCGCTGGGATCAAGACGACGTGCACGAAGCCCTGCACCCGATCGTTCGGACCGGGAGGCGACGGGTCCTCCCAGCGGACTGTATGAACCTTCAAGATGTCGCCGACATCCTCCACCCCGACGATCCGCGCCGTGCTCGCGCCCGTCCCCCGGCCACCCACGTACACGATGGCCTCGTCACGTCCGAAGTCGATCTTCTGCATCCCATCCGGGACGGGCATCGGTGTCTCCCAATAGACCTTGTGGTCGGCATCGTAGCCTCGCATGCGCGGATGGCTCGCCAGGAATGCGTCGATGGCAGCTTGGCTCCGGAGCACCAGCTCATCGGGTGAGATCGCCTCGAACACATCCGCGTCCCAGTGCGGGTCCAACACCGAGCGGAAGGGGAGGCTGACCGGCATGAGCTGCGACTCCGCGGCGACCTGGCCCACCACAGCTGCTTGCTGGGCGCCGCACCCCGACACCACAGCCACCATGACCATCATCACAACGCGCATTCTCATAACCTCACGCTCATGATGGCCCCACTAGCGGCCTTGTGCTCAAGGCGCGCATGGCTGCCGTGCCAGGTCAATTGCCGGAGCAGGGGGATGACCGACAACTGCAGGTAATTTAAGTGAACTTGCAGGAAACCCGCTAAGCGACATAGCGCAGCCTATTACCGTTTCGTTCATGTAGCGGAAGACAATTTCGACTGCGCTCTAATTTTCCAAAACGCCAGAAGCGACTCCGCCACTTGCAATGCTAGGTATCGAGCCCACCCCAAATGGGCCCAGTATCGGCATCAAGAGGAGATCGACGGCGTGTCGTTCGACACCGACAAGATCCGCGACATCTGGCAACCCGCCAGTGCCCGCCCGCTAACGCGGGAGGACTCCCGGGAAATTGCCAGCAACGTTGTAGGCTTCTTCGAACTCCTCGCCAAGTGGGAAGAGCAGGACCGGCTTTTGGGTGGCACGCCGAACATCGGCGCCGCTTCCGCGAAGTCCACCCCCTGAATTTCACTTGGGTGAACATCTGGGAGGAGAACCATCACCATGTCTGAAGCCCTTGTTCCGGTGGTCGCGGATGCGACCGTCATGCCGGGCGCGTCAAAGTTAAACCACGAGGAGGCGAACGCCCTCGACTGCGAAATCGACCGGAAGCTGGAGGCGTGTGACCAGTTGCTGCACGCCTATGTAGATGCCGGACAGCAGTTGGCGCGGATGCAGGAAACCAAGGGCTATGCGGCCCTGGGCTACCGCAAGTGGGGAGACTACCTCGAGAGCAAGGACCGGTGGGGCCGGACTCACTTGTCGTACTTGTTGAAGCTGGGCCGGGCCGGGGACGCCACGATGTTCACCGAACTTGGGATGCTGCCTGCGGTCTTGATCCACTACGTCAAGCACGTCAGCTACCCGGAGAAGGTACAGGACGCGATCGCGGCGACGTGGTCCACGGTCAAGGACCTCAAGCCCAAGGACGCGGAAGTCGAGATCAAGAAGTTCGTCGAGGACAACGACTTCGACTTCAAGAAGCCGCGGAAGAAGCAGCGTGAGATGCCGCCGCCGTTCACCCCTTCTGGGCCGGTAGAAAACGAGATGCCCCCGACGGCTGTGGTGACGCTGAAGCCCGACGCTTGCGAGGTCACTACGGTCGTGAACTGGGAGAGCCAGTTCCAGAAGGAGTACCTCGACCTCGAAGTCGAGGAGCGTAAGCGGTTTACGACGGCCATGCGGGACTTCCTCGCCAGTTGGGACGACGATGGGTCGTAGCAAATTGGCCAGCTCTGGGGACGCGGCGATGTCGTTCAACACCTTCAATGTCGAGTACTTGACGAGCAAGGAAGTCGCGAAGATCCTGCGCTGTAAGCCCGAGACCGTGCAGGGTTACATCCGCTCCGGCGCGCTTGCGGGAACGAAGATTGGCCGCGCCTGGCTGACCACCCGCGTGGCCATTGCTGACTTTCTGGTCCGCAAGAATCGGGCGCCGTAGGGCGGAAACGGCTATCTAGAGCGGATCTAGACCCGGTCCATCCAGGTATTCCCCTTTATCCCGCTCCATTCAACGGCTTGCCAAGGTGTCGGATCTATGAATACCGCTCGGCTAGCTCGCAATAGGGAATGAATCTTACGTGAGAGAAGAAGCGGTCTCATAAATAGAGGGCTGCTTGTCGCGTAGGAAGCAGTCCTTGGGTTACATAACACATGGATGGACCTGACCGTAGACCAATGGATGATCGTCGAACCCTAGCTCCCCAAGCCGAAAGTCCGCGAGGATGGCCGAGGGCGTCCCTGGCGCGACCCGCAAGACGTGCTGAACGGCATCCTGTGGGTGCTGCGGACCGGAGCACCATGGAAGGACCTTCCGTCTCGATATCCTCCGTACCAGACCTGCCATCGGCGCTTCCAGCTTTGGTGCCGCAATGGCTCCTTGGAGAAGGTGCTGAAGGCCCTGGCCGTAGATCTCAAGGAGCGCGGGAAGCTCGACCTGACCGAAACCTTCATTGACGGGAGCTTCGCTTCCGCCAAAAAGGGGGGCTTGGAATCGGCCCTACCAAGCGGGGGAAGGGGAGCAAGATTATGGCAATCGCAGACCGCTCTGGTCTTCCTGTCGCCATTTGGACAGGAAGTGCTAGCCCGCATGAAACCCGGTACGTCGAGCCCCTCCTCGCCAAGCTCTTCGTCCGGGACTTCCCCGAACGCCTGATAGGCGACAAGGCCTACGACTCCGACAAGCTCGACGCCAGGCTCCGAGACCGCTACGGCGGCGAGTTGATCGCGCCCCACCGTGGCAACCGGAAGACCAATACCCAAGACGGGCGCGTACTCAAGCGATACAAGCGCCGCTGGAAGGTCGAGCGGCTGTTTGCCTGGCTCCAGAACTTCCGTCGCCTGAACACTCGCTACGAACGACACGCCGAAAACTTCCTGGGCATGCTACGTTTGGGCTGCATCCTGATACTCTTGCGGCACGCCTGAAGGCGGTATGGAGGTGTCCGATGAATCCCAAGGATACTTTCACATTCCTCAATATGGGCGAGGAACCCTTCTTTGACTTGCTCGACCACGTCATGAATTTGGTCACGAGGAGCAAATTCAACTTCGAGGGTGCTGTCCCCGAAGGTTTGAGCTTTACCATTACCAACGAGGTGATGGACGTCGACAGCGAGTATAGACGACTGAGGGATTTGTTCGACAAAGATGGTCAATTCAAGGACGCCTCTGCCAGAAGTCAGTTTATCGAGGAACTCCGCATCTACGTTACCAGCCCCGAAATTGTTGCGGCTTGGAAGGGATTCAACAAGCTATTAACCAAGGAAGAGATCGCACAGGTCCAGCAAGCTGCCGAACAATAGTCAGTTGCTGAGCTAGGTTTATGAGATGGCTTCTAGCCTCGTGCTATCTCCTTAACCACGGACCTTGGGGCGACCAGGCAAGGCGGCATCCAAAGTTGCGAGAGGACGCCATCTCCCAACTTCAAGGTAAATAGACAAGCAATTGTTTTATTCAACAATCTACTTAGGTGGAGGCGTTCGAGCCGACATAGCAAGTAAGTCGTAGAATTGAATCGGACCAATACCATTATTCAATGCACCCGGCAGTCGCCGCGAAGCACAAGCGACCGACTTCAAACGTGGCACCCAATGAAAATCCGCCCGTTCCCGCATCTGGGAAAGTTTGAAGGAGGTTAGAGGTGAGAGTTCGGCAAGCGCGCGTACCTATGATGGTCGCGCTACTCCTGGCTGGCTGCTCGGCGCAGCCCACGGTGACCGCCACATCTAGTTCCGTGGACCCCTTGGGCCTAGGCGATGCCGTCGCCCCGCGCTACCAGACCCTTGCGGCAGCAGCCACGCCCGTTGCAATCGCAACAGTGGCCGCTAGTTCGACGGGGACCGAAATCACTGGTTTTACATCCGCGGCCAGCTCTACCTGGAGCGACAAGTGGTTCTCCGTCGCCAACCTGACCGATGGCAACCTCCACAGCGCCTGGGAGCCCGCCGAGCACGTCATGGACACCGATCCTAGTTTGACTTTGAACCTGGCGGGGGCTACCACGGTGACTGGCCTTGGCATCAAGATGGATGCAGGCGCTACTTTCGACGTGGCCGTAAACAACGGCGGAACCTGGACGACCATCGCGGCCAACGTTACCCCGCAGTTCCGCGCGTTGGACTTTATCAGCTTGCCATCCTCGTCAGCTACCCAGGTCAAACTGACCTTCCATGTCCAGGCCGACGCCAAGTTGCTCGTCTGCGAACTCAAGCTGTTCGGTGGCGGGTCGGGGTCGCCCGCACCCAGCGTTGCACCGTCCACGAGTCCGATGCCGACTCCCGCTCCGACTATCAGTCCCGCAGCCAGCCCCACCCCGTCAACCATTCCAAGCGGTCGTCAATGCGAAACGCTTATTCTGAGCGGGGAGGTATTCACAAGCGAGACGTTCCCCGTATTCAGCATAAATCTGAACGCCACCGAAAGCACGGCGGGTGTATTTGGATTCGCTGATTTTACAACGCCTACCGCCGCCAATGAATGGCGCGGTCTGGTAACTGGTGTCAATACTAGCGGAAACGTGGTTACCGTTTCTGGCTTCGTGAATTTGTTCTCCAATGTCGGCCCTGGTCAGTCGATTCCCTTTGCCGTCGTAAGCAACATCACGGCACAAAACGGGACTTCCTTCAATGGCGTGGTTACCAGTGTGACCTTCAATGGACAGAACCAAATCGCGGGCACCATTACTAAGCCAGCCGTGATTCAGGGCAGCTTCGCAGCCTGTCTCCCCAATCCTACGGACTGCTTTACCCTAGCGGGTGACGGCTTGTTCTTCCCAAACCCTTCCGACCCCACCTTTGAGGTCAAGCTGACAAACGTTACTCACAGCACCTCGACCACTTCGGGGTCGGTCGAGATTACTGACTTTGCGACAGGCGCGAAGAAGACGGGGACCGTCAATATGGCAACATTCCAGACGAACAGCGTCGTACTCGGTGGCACGCTGTCCAACGGCGGCACCTTCAAGCTCACGACGACTGTTGGTGACGCACAGGCCCCGAACAACTTCGGCACCACCTTGACGGGTATCACGATGACCGATGCTTCGGGTGTGGTCGCGGTCGACGTGAGCGCGGCCGTGCAACCGAACGAAGCGGCGTCGTTTAGCGGCACACTGGGCTGTCAGTAACAACCAAACCAGTTTGGTGACATGGTCGGCCTGGGAAACCGGGCCGACCGCTTGGTTGGCCCGGATTCGGGAGCCAGGTCACCCTCGGCGGCCGAACCATCAAATCCGCATCTCTCCATAAGCCAGCAGGATGGAATTCTTGGGTAATACCTCGTATTTCCTCCACACGTGTAGAGGAAATCGGTCCACCCGCGGATAAGACCATTCCGGAAGCGAATCACACTGATCTCCGGGCGCGCTCGTGCAACGAGAATCGACCGACACGATCGGCTAACTATTTTCAGTTGGTTGGAGTCCCAACGACTTGTATAGATCGGACATATGCTTTCTGGCGCAGCCCCGCGTAGAGAGCCTTCACCTCGCTAACCCGTGGGCCGCTAAGGAATATCTCGGCCCAAGAACCATCATTCGGAATGTCACCTCCGATCTTGGCCTCAGCATCGACCTCCTTTTTGGAGAGTTCTGCTTCAGGCGTGCTCTCGACCCCTAATGGCGAAAGGATCGCGCCCAACGCGTAGGGCTTGACCATCGCATCGAAGTCCTTGATGCCTTCGGTATCGTTCAAGGCCACAATGCCGTAGCCGTTGCTTCCACGCACCGCCCCCTCATCCTTGCGGACGCGAAACATCCCATTATCCCTGAACAGAATGCGCAGCGGATGGTTCTTTCCGTCTGCGAAGATCTTGTCGATTTCGCTTTCAGATTGCAGTGGGCCTACGTAGCTATCGGGGATTGGGCTGGTAGAGGACGTGTTGTTAGGCGTGCCGGAAGGTCGCGAACTCGGGCTTTGCGAATTGGCAGCCGTTGGAAGTGGCGAACTGCTCCCCGACAGAGGGGCGGATGGACTCGAGGACGGCAAAATGGAGACACTCCCCGCCCCCGGACACCCCGACACAATGAGTGACGCAGCAATCGACGCAAGTGCTATCAGTCTATTCATCGAATCTCGCTCCCTCCTATCAGTATCGTCTCAGCAGTGAAGCCCAGAACTCAGTTGGTTCGTATTGATGGACATCCAGTGCGCGCACTCCGACTGGGAGGCGGCTGATGCATTGTGCTGCGCGGTCTGGATGATGTTGCTGGGCGTTCCTATAGTATAAATAGTTCCTGCCATCGCGTGTCCAGTCAATCGACGGTTCATCGTCTTCAAGAATACGCTAGTCCTTCGTCCCCCGCGATGGCAGCTTGATTGCCAACCAATAGTTCCAGACCTCTACACGTGTGGAGTGAAACAGAAAGATCCTGGGTAGGACCGTAGTGAAAGCGAATCACACTGGAAGCAGTCTCATAAATGCCGCAGCAGGATGACAATGCAGCCCAAACGCAGCATGCCCAGGAAGTTTTCAGCATGTCGTTCGTAGCGAGTGTTCAAGCGGCGGAAGTTCTGGAGCCAGGCGAAGAGGCGCTCGACCTTCCACCGCCGTTTGTAGCGCCGCAGCTGACGGCCATCCTGGGTCTTGGTCTTTCGGTTGCCTCGGTGCGGGGCGATCAGTTCGACGCCGTACCGGTCCATGAGACGGCGGTCCAGTTTGTCGGAGTCGTAAGCTTGTCCCCGATCAAGCGTTCGGGGAAGTCTCGGACGAAGAGTTTGGCGAGGAGAGGCTCGACGTACCGTGTTTCATGCGGGCTAGCACTACCTGTCCAAATGGCGACAGGAAGACCAAAGCGGTCTGCGATTGCCATAACCTTGCTCCCCTTCCCCCGCTTGGTAGGGCCGATGCCGGGTCCCCCTTTTTAGCGGCGGCAAACGAGCCGTCGATGTACGTTTCGGTCAAATCGAGCTTTCCGCGTTCCTTGAGATCTGCTGCCAGGGCCTTCAGGACCCGGTCAAGCGCACCATTGCGGCACCATAGCTGGAAACGTCGATGGCACGTCTGGTACGGCGGATATCTTTCCGGTAGGTCCTTCCACGGCGCGCGCGTCCTCAACACCCACAGGATACCGTTTAGCACGTCGTGTGGATCGCGCCAGGGACGCCCTCTTCCGTCTTCCCGCCGCCGCGGCTTGGGAAGCAAGGGTTCGATGATCTTCCATTGTTCTACAGTTAGGTCCATTCATGTGTTATGTAACCCATTGGACGCTTCCTACGTGACGAGCAACCCTATTCATGAGACCGCTTCTAGCGCGTTCCAGGTGTCCCATAGGTAGTGCTTAAAAGCGGCACGCTTTACGAGCAGAGAATCCGGTAGGGGAGCACGTAATGACCCGCGACCAAATCAAAGAGTGTGTTCTAATAGCAGTTGATGGAGTCATTCTCAAAGGGATGACATACACCTATCAACAACTTAGGAATATCACAGCACAGGTAGGGGCAGAAATTGGCTATTTGGAGAATGTCCACTACGACCCACACTTTTCCGAAGATGACACTCCCGTTGCGAATGATGTTATCCGAGAACTGGCCGACCTTGGATTAATACGTCCGCCTGTAGACAGCTTGACTTGAAACCAGAAGTCGGCCCAACGGAATTCGTACCTATTTATGAGATGGTTTCTAACGCGCAAAGAAGAGACGATTCGCCATAAGCAGGCTTATGAAGCACCAAATATTCTCACTATCAAGCAATGACTTCAATGATCCCGATGATCCGACCGATCTCATTACGACAATTGTGGCAGTAATCGGCCCGAGTTCGGAAGATAACGTGGAGAAGGCGGGCTCTAATTTTTATTTCAAGGTCTGCACGAGAAAGTTCATCGAGCGTGAGATACTCAGAACCGGTTTTTTCATTGCCGACAATTTCATCGTTCTGGAGCGATTCTCATGGAATGCTATTGCTACAGCCATAGATGCTGTGATCGGAGAATTTGAAGACTTGGTTGCGAAAGAACCATCTGTTATTTTCGAACTTGCCCTTAGCAATTTTGCACACTGGGAGTTTGCCGGTATGGATGCATTCATGGCGCAGTGGGATGATGATGCAGCCCAAACGTAGAATTCTCACGCAACGTTTGTACCAAGTGGCGGCAGGATAGGAAGTATGGAAAGTAACGAACGCTACGAACCTACCCTTGGCCCGTCCGACGTCCATCCTGGCTTGGCTCCTGGCTTGGGGCAGGTCTCCGGCGAAGTGTACCAAGGCATCACGCTTGTGCATATTGTCACGCAGCTCGTAGGGCGAAATGTCCGTCGTGTGTTCTACGGTGATCCGCTTTTCGAGGGCAGCGAAGTCCAATGGAACGACTTCGTGCCTCGATTCCACTTCCCCGAGCGCTTCGAATTCGAGTTCGTAGACGGGAGCTACATGGGCTTCGGTGTCGAGCGTGAGGATTTTGTCGGAATTGGAAGTGAAGGCATTGTGGGTGAACGTCAGGCTCTGATCAACAACAATCAAGAAGGCTACGTCAGTGTCACGGACGTTTCCCAAGATCCAGGTTGGGCCAGGCGCATTAGCAGCAAGATCGCTGCCTTGGACGCATATCTGGGGGAGTATTGGCACCTGGCACGGCCGGACTGGCGTGATACCCGGACCGAAAAGACCTATGGCGTGAGGGACTTGGTTATGGCATTCGAGAACGGTTCCAAGGTGTACTTCTCGTTGTCGAAGTCGCTCAAGGGCTTGTCGGCGCAGAATGTCGAGCATGAACGGATCGCTATAGTTTTTGACGAGGTTATCGCCAAGAAGGCATCCATCGGTCCATTCAACTCGTATGGCAAGCTACTAGGTTTGTCCGGCGACGTTCATTAGAACCAATCACGCTTACTGGTTCGCGCGCCATAGTTAGTGACCGATTTTTGAGATGGCTTCTGATCTTTGGGCGTGCCCGTGCAACGAGCATCGACCGACACAGTCGGCTAACTACGAATCAGTATGTCCTGCTGAGAAGTCATTTCACTCAGGTGAAATTTACTGCTAAGTCGGGCTTCCTAAAGATAATGCACGATATCCGGCGCCCTGTGCTTGTGGGTTCAGATATTACCGGAACTCAAGACTCGCGACCTGGGCCGGCGCGCGAATCTACGTAGCCGCACCCAATAGCACGAGTCCAGATAACACTAACTACGAGTGCCCGCCGCGGCGAACATAATCGTCGGTGGTCCCGCCGTAAGCCGCGTCATACGCACAAACCCGGCGTCAGCTTGAGTTTGTGACGCGCCGTTACACTACGAGCAAGCCTGATCGGCCTACGGTATAATGGCCTTACCCGCCCCCACCGGCGAGGCCACGATAGCAACTTGCTCGGAGAGTTTACGAATGGCACGGCAACACGTCGGGCAAGACGAGATCGTCACCTTTGCCAAGGACCGGGTCAACTTGCCTTCGGACAAGGCCAAAGAATATCGCGCCCAAGCAAAGCGCCTTCGCGACAAGCTCGAGAGTTACTTGCAAGAGCATCCGGATTTCAGCCTCAAGAAGATGAGGCTTTCAGGAAGCTTGGCGAAGAATACGGCGTTGCGCTCGCTCAACGACATCGACGTTGCGTGCTACATCAGCGGCGCTGACGCGCCTGACGATATCAAAACACTCCTTGATTATCTGGCAGCTCGGCTGCGAAAGGCATTTCCTAACTTTTCGGACGATCAGGTCCAGCCGAATACCTACTCAGTGACGGTATCGTTCCGCGGTTCTGGGTTGGACGTTGATATCGTTCCAATTCTGTATGACGGAGATTCTCAATGGTACGGTAATCTTGTGAGTCAAGATGACGGCACCTTTCTAAGGACAAGCATTCCGCTTCATTTGGAATTTGCCAAGAAGCGCCGGGACTGCCACCCGGATGACTATGCTCAAGTTGTGCGTCTCGCCAAGTTTTGGGCTCGTCGCATGAAACAGGAAAACGAGGGATTTCGGTTCAAATCGTTTATGATCGAATTGATTATGTCCAAGTTGTGCGACGACGGGGTCGATTTTACTGACTACATAGAAGCCCTGCAATCTTTCTTTACCTATATTGCCACTTCAAATTTCCGACAACGAGTTGTGTTCTCCGACTATTATGAAATTAAGACGGTCGGTAATCTCGCCGAGCCAGTTCAAATAATCGATCCGGTGAACGCGCAGAACAATGTTGCTCGTCTCTATTCGGCGGCAAATGCTGATGCAATCGTAGAGTTGGCGCTCGATGCCGGAGATGCGATTGATGCGGCACTCGCCGCTCACTCGAAAGAAAAGACGGTCTATTACTGGCAACGGGTGTTTGGATCAGCCTTTCAGGTTTGAGGTTTTCCAGTGTCTAATAGTTACTCTACTTCAGAGTCAACCACCTTCACGGTTACGCATGCTAGGCATATCTCTGCCAGGGTAGCTACTGACCTGAAGCGAATTCAGCGTTTGTACAACGGTGTTCCGAGTGACACGGAGATAGCGAACTACGAGACGGAGTTGACCGAGCTTCTGAAGGCCGGATACGTGCATACAGTTACTTACGGATTCAAGCTCGATGGCAGGTGGATTGAGCCGACGCTGCGATATGCGGCCGAAGAACTAGTAGCTGGGCAGGGGAATGATGACGACCCAGGAAAGATTAAACCTGGAGCGAACGTTGATGGCGCGAGTTTTACAAGCTACCTCACGTATAGCGGGGTTTGGAGTAACTTGTCGGCAGACGACAGACACGCATTCAAGAGTCGCATGCCGTTTTATCGGCAACCTGGTGATGAGCCAGGTATAAATGGCTATTTGTTAAGTGATCGTACGTACGCATCTGGTGGCCGTGCTCTAAATCGGACAAGCGTTAGAGGTATCTGATGACCGGAAAGCCAGCGCTGGACGATCTGTTCGAGCGCAGAATTTGTTATCCCGATGTCGATCCGCAGTTGCGGCTCTCTCGCCTTGTCGGGTTGGACGATCAAAAAACGCGCTTGTGCAAGATACTTGGATTGCTCGTAAATCCAGCTGGCCTTGAAGTTTGGGCGAAGCTCCATCATCCCGCCGCGGGATCTCTGCTCGATACGGTGCTTCGGCGGCCCCCACTTGTTGTATTAGCCGGAGATGTAGGCTCGGGGAAGACGGAACTCGCAGAAACGATTGGCGACGCTGTGGCGCGGCAAGAAGGCATTGACCTGACGCTATTTCCACTTAGCCTTTCGACGCGCGGGCAAGGTCGAGTGGGAGAAATGACACAGTTGATCTCCGCGGCATTCGACTACACAGTTCATGAAGCGACCAAGCTGCGGTCGACTGGCGGACGCGCGCGAGGAGGAGTTATCCTCCTAGTGGATGAAGCGGACGCATTGGCGCAATCCCGGGAGGCCAGCCAAATGCACCATGAGGATCGCGCGGGGGTCAATGCCTTCATTCGCGGCATTGATCGGCTTGCTGGCGCCCATGTTCCAGCCGCCGTCATCATGTGTACCAACCGACTTGGTGCGCTTGACCCTGCGATACGACGACGTGCCGCTGAAGTCATGCTTTTTACCAGACCAAATGATGATCAAAGGAGGCACGTACTAAAGCTTCGATTGGAGCCACTAGGAATCAAGGGCGCCCATCTTGAATCGTTGGTTTCAGCCACAGGACCTGATGCAGGCCTTGATTACGGGTGCACCTTCTCGGACCTAACTCAGCGATTGATTCCTTCCATAGTACTGGATGCTTATCCTAACAAGCCGGTTACGGCCGCCCGCGCTATTGCAATCGCGAAAGCTCTTGTCCCGACGCCGCCATTTACGGAGAACTCGAAGTGACTGCGATCCCTGATGACACCGCATGGATGCGTGAAGCTCTCTGCAGCGTCCAAACGATGCTTGAGTTTCAACTTCAGCATTCGACCCAGTCGATCAGCCACCCTGGAGTGAAAGGCGACGTAAACGAGAATCACTGGATTGATGTTTTGCGCGCATATCTTCCGAATCGTTACGAAGTAGAAACTGGCTTCGTAATTGACAGTCTTGGCGGCAGAAGCGAGCAAATGGATGTCGTTATCTACGACAAACATTTCACACCGACTCTTCTTGCACAGCAGAACCATCGTTATATTCCTGCTGAGGCAGTATACGCAATATTTGAGTGCAAACCGCATGTGGACAAGAGCTACCTCGAGTATGCGGGGCAGAAGGCAGCTTCTGTCAGAAAGCTACTGCGTACCTCGGTTCCCATCACTCATGCGGGTGGCACCTACCCAGCGAAGCCACATTTCCATATCGTTTCGGGAATTCTTGCACCGAAGGCAAGCTGGACCGATGGGCTCGGCGCCACATTTACAAAGAATCTGCCATCTCTGCCGGAAGAGCAGATCGACTGCGGGTGCGCATTGGAAGATGGAGCGTTCGACAACTTCGATGGCCTATTGAAGGTTGTTCCAACTGAGGGCGCCTTAATCTACTTCTTGTTTAGACTTCTATCCCGATTGCAATCACTTGGCACTGTACCGGCTATTGACTGGGCTGCTTACGCAAAGGTTATCAACCTATAGCATTCCTTGAATATTTGATAAAGTATACGCTGGCTCGCACTGAAAACAACTGATGACCGTGTGCAACTCACCGCCCATCGCATAGCATTGCAACACGAACGTTGGTCGTCGTTGAATCACATAACCGGGTCGTGCTCAAAGACTCTGCGGTCGACGGGCGCACAACTGCTCGCAGATCGCTGTTAGTAGCTTGTCCCACTTGAGCGCAAACGTGACAATCCGCCAGGCGACGGCTTAACTGGCGCCCATCGCGGCTAAACATCTGGGCTGTTCTTAGGCAAAACGACCGCGAGGACCACGGGCATCATCAACCGTGTCGTGTTGGCTAACCGCTTCGGCCAAATGTGCGCCATCGAGCGACTTGTTCGCTGGCCGGGTCCGCGCGGGACGCGACGACCATGAGTAGCCGTTTCATGGGCCACTGCCAGCCATTTCCCAGTGTTTCTATTGCCAAGTCGCAGATTGCATAATCGCTTCGAGGCGTTGCTCTATCGCGGCCCGTGGCTCGGAACTAACAGACGACAATGTGACGTGCAAGAAACGCTCTTTCGTATTAGTCACGAACTCCAGCCGGCAGGCCCGTTGAAGTTCGAGCACAATGCCGGTGGCAGGATGTCCGGCAATTATCAGGCGGACATCCCGTGATACCTTGTCGATCTGGTCACCTTCAAATTGATAGAGAAGACTTGCATACTCATCCTCCCATCTACCGGTCCGAACATTCACGCGAAGGGTCGCTAAGGTAGTAGTGCTTTGGTAGATGAGTGCGGGGTCGCAACCGCTCAAGCCTGGCTCGGATGATCGCCACCCCGGCGGACAAACAAGCGAAACGCCGTCGCCTCTGTAATGCCACGATGCGACCGCCGCCAGTTCATTGGCTCGCGTCCAGTGTACTCCGGTAACTGCGGCATCGAATGCCGGCAAGAATCGCTTGAATATGCCCCGCGGTGCTCTTCCCGCGACGATTACTTGATGGCCGTTGTGAAGCGTCTCATACGTCACAGATTGATATGGGTCGGAATCCCGCTCATCACCAGCCGGCTCCATGACAAAACGTGTGCCGGCTTGGTTAGCCCAGGTCCACTGTTGTTCGCTTCCATTTGGCCGTGGTATCAAATTGTGTATCGCAGCTTGGAGTTGCGGTGGCAGCACCGCGGGGCTCCAGGTGACGGACATCATCACGCCTTGAGGCCAGTCAGGCGCCCGAAAGTTCGTCGTATACGCTTCGCACGCGTCAGGACCGACGTGCCAGGAAGCTGGCACATCAAGCGAGATTTGGGTGCTTGGATCCGTATACGTCCGCGTTGCTTCGGCTAAGGCAGGCATGGGTACCATGAGGCCAGAAAGCATCAGGCAAAGGGGCAAGACTCGCACGACGGATAACCTCCCGCTTGATTGAGAGTCTCCTACCCTACAGGCATGAGTTGTTCACAAGTACGGCGGCCACGGGCAGGCGTAGACGTTGAGCGTGCTATCGGACCCGCCGGACTCCCTTCGGTCGAAATGGGTAGACACGGGCGTGGCCCGAGCCAGGGGCGGGAGGAAGGGACCACTCGAACTCTAAAACTGAATTGAAGTGCATCGTGGTGAAATTTAGGACCAGAGCGGCTTGCCTTCAATTGGAACATTTCCGGCCTGCAAGACGATGGCAGTTCGATAACTGTCTCGCCAACTCCACTTTTTCGTTATGTAACCCGGTAGCCGCATCTGCGACTACCGGGTTTTTTGCTGCCAGCGGCGGGGGCCCCGTCCTGGGTAAGACTTCTCCGGAGGTGAGCCGTGGCCCGATCGATCTTCCACCTGATGATCTTGCTGGTGGCTAGCCTCGCCGGCCTGTCCGCGTGCGCCGGGGGCCCGTTCGGTTGCAAGTTCTGCGGCGCCCCGCTCTTCAGCGGGATAGTGCGTACGCCGGAGGGCTTCATCGTCTGCAAGCCATGCAACAAGGACGGCGTGCGCGACGTCCGCACGGCCCAGGCCCTGGTGGCCCAGGTCCGGGCCGAGCTAGGCGGGTTGGGCGTGAGGCTCCCATGGGGAACCATCCCGATGACGCTGGGCCAGCCCGCCAACGCGAAGGAGTGGGGGCATTGCGAGGCGCTGCGTTACGGCAACGGGGGCGTGGCGTCCATTTCGATGAGGTTCATGCAGGGGATGCCGCGCTCCACGTTCAAGGCCGTGGCGGCCCACGAGCTGACCCATGCCTGGGCCTACCTGAACCGCAGCCCGATGAAACAGGATGTCACGCTGGCCGAAGGCGCGCCTTCCTTCTTGGAATACACGTATTTGGAGCGCGACAAGTCCACGGCCGGCAAGTTCCGCCGCAACCTGGTCATCACCAACGACAACGCAGCCTACGGTGTAGCCGCCCGCCGGCTGCAGAAGTACGCCAAGGGCCATGGTGGCCTTGGCGGGGTCCTGGCCGTGTTGAAGTCCAGCCGGTCGATCCCGAAGGGTTATTGATCAACCGACATCGGGGGCCTGGCGGACGGCCCATCGGTCCGGCGACGGAGATCGCCCCGAACCCAGCCGCCGGAGCGCCTTGGATGCTTCATCCTTACACTCGCACGCCTCTTGAGGGCTAGGGCATTCTGGGCGGATCATGGCGGGGAGGAGACCCACCATGGAGGACCGACCTTTGGACGAGCGCGTTCGCGCGCTGGAGACCGAGGTGAGGCGATTGCGTGCGGAGCGCGACCGCACTTTCACGCTGCTGGATCGGGCGGGAATCGGCGCGAGTCACTTGACCGCCGATGGCCGCATAGCGTCCGCCAACGCGGCGTTGGCGCGATTCCTCGGCTACGAGGCCCACGAGATGGCGGGCATGCCAATCGAGGTCTTCACCGAGACCGAGGCGGCCCAGTTACAGCGCGCGGCCATCGCCGACCTATTGGCGGGGCGACGGGAGTCGTTCGATTTCGAGAAGCACTACGTGACCAAGGAAGGCCGCCGCAAATGGGGCCATGTGTATCTCATGTCCGCGCGCTTCGATGCTGACGAACCAGACTTTCTCATGGCCATCGTCGTCGACATCGATCCGCGCAAGCAGGCCGAGGAGACCGTCGTGCGCCAGAATGTCGAGCTAGAGCGAGGGACGAAGCTCCTAGCCAGCGTGATCGAAAACATGCCCGCGGGCATCGTTTACTTCGACCGCGAGCAACGCATTCGCTTGATCAACCCGGCCGCGAGGCAGGATCTGGGCGGACCGAGCCCGGAAATGCTCATCGGCCGCACGCCGGGTGAACTGTTTCCGGACTACGCTGGCTTGTTCGCTAGCATCCTTGGCCCGTGCCTGGAGCGGGGTGAGACGTACCAGGGCCGCGACCTCCAGCTGCCACAATCGATACCCATCGGAGGCACGGGTTTCGCCGACGTGGCGGTCGTCCCGATTTCCAGTCCGGAAGGTGGCATCGTCGGCGCGCTGTTCATGGCGGTTGAAAGCACCGACCGCGTGGAAAAGGAGCGGTGGCAGGCCGAGACGATCGAACGGCTGCGCGAGCTGGATCGCTCGAAAGACGAGTTTCTTGGCGTACTAAGCCACGAGTTACGTACGCCCCTTAACGGCATCATGGGCTTTACCAGCCTGCTCGCCGATGGCGTCGTTGGCGAACTTGACTCCCGACAGGCCGACTTCCTGGCCAAGATCGAGGCCAGCACGGACCGGATGGTCGACTTGGTCGACGACTTGCTGGACATGTCACGCGTCCTGCTCGGCAAACTGGACCTGCTACCGGAGGCCATCGACCTCGACGAAGTGGTGCACCAGGCGGTGGCCCGGCTTGCGCCCGAGGCCGAGAAGAAGGGCATCGAGCTCGAGGACCGGGTCCCGTCCGAGCTGCCGCCGGTCTGGGCCGACGCGCAGCGGGTGGATCAAGTGTTGCGCGATCTGCTTGGCAACGCGATCAAATTCACCTCGACCGGCGGCAAGATCGGCGTCTCGGCCAGCATCCAGGACGGCAGCTTGCGCTGCGAGGTCGCGGACACGGGCGTGGGCATTGCGCCCGATGCCCTGCCATACGTCTTCGACCGCTTCTATCAGGCCGACAGCAGCAGCACCCGTGTGGCCGGTGGCCTAGGCCTCGGACTGGCGCTGGTCAAGAGCTTGGTGCTGGCCCAAGGGGGCCTGGTGGGCGTGCAGAGCGAACCAGGCAAGGGAAGCACCTTCTGGTTCACCCTTCCCCAGTGTGCTCCCATTCTTGCGGCGGCTCCTCCTGCGACATGACAGGGCGCGCTTGCCGTCTTGCTCATTCATTGCCCCGAGGGAAGATGCATCCACCATTGCGGACCAGCGCCATCACCTCTTCGCTCACCTGCATCGGGCTTCGACTTAATCGAGCAAAGAACTCCTTGTGGCGCAGCACGTACGACTTCGAATCGTGCTTCGCGCTCCAAAGGACGATGTTAAGCACGATGGGAATGAGGTCCATGCCCTTCTCGGTCAGGGTGTAGAAGTCCTTGCGCCTGTCGTCGGGGTTGGGCGCCCTCGAGAGAATTCCTTGCTCCTCGAGAAAGGCAAGGCGGGAAGCAAGGATATTGGTCGCGATTCCTTCTTCCGATTTCAGGAACTCGCCATACGTCTTCTTGCCAGCAAAAACAATGTCGCGAATGATCAAGAGCGACCACCTGTCGCCGAAGATCTCTACGCCGTAGTTCACTGCGCAATGGGACCGAAAGTCTTCTTTATATGTCTTCTTCAAGGCTAGATCCTAGCATCGCTTTGTGTTGCAAGTAAAACGTATTTTTTACGTTCGGGTTCCGACACGCGGGACAGTACTGCCAGGACTTGGTGCTCGATCGTCGCGCTTCGCGCCGTGCTCGGCTCGGGGCCGCTGCGCGTCAGCCTGGTTGGCGGGTTCTGCACCCCCCAAGCGTTGATCACGCTCGAGCGACCCTGCCCCCCCTAAACGCCTACTTAGTTACTTGCTTTTTGCAAGTAACATGACTAGGATGGATCGTACGGTCATCGAGGGCCTCGGGCTTCGCCCGATGGACGCTGGGCCCCTCACCCACTCCATCAAGCACACCAACTTCTCGATCGGGGTCAGCGGTCTCGGCTGAGTGCACCGGTACCACCACTTCTCGCATCACATCACCCACAAGGAGCAGTATCATGCACGTATTCGTTACCGGCGGGACCGGCCATTCCGGTCCGTATGTCATTTCCGACCTCATTGCAGCCGGTCACGAGGTCACTGCGCTTGCCCGGTCGGACAGGTCCGCAGAGGCGGTGTCTGCGCTTGGCGCCAAGGTGCGTCGCGGAGATCTGGCCGATCTCGATGCGCTCAAGGCGGCGGCCGCGGAATCGGACGGCGTCGTCCATGTCGGTTACAGGGCTGAACTGCTTGGGTCCGGCGGGATCGTTGCGCTGCGCGATTCGGAGCTGTCGATTGTGATCGCGTTCGGTGAAGCGCTGGCAGGCACTGGAAAGCCGCTGGTCGTGGCGGGTAGCATCGGCACGCCTTCGAACGTCGGCCGCGCAGGCCGCATAGGCGCACCGGTCAGTCTGGGCCGGCCGGCGACCGAGGATGATCCCGCCCTTCCCAGCGGTCCCATGGACGAAGGCACTCTGGTGTCTCGCAACGTCGTAGAGAGCACCGTGGTCGGACTCGCCGAGCGGGGCGTGCGCTCCTCGGTCGTGCGCATTCCCCTCATCGTGCACAGTTCGACCGGTCGCTTGCAGATGATCGAGCTCGCGAAGGAGAAGGGCTCCGTCGGTTATCCCGGGGAGGGGACAAATCGTTGGCCCGCCGTGCACGTCCGCGACCTCGCCTCCTTGTTCCGCCTGGCGCTGGAGAAGGGCCCCGGCGGCAGGACCTGGCACGCGGTCGGTGACGAAGGAATCCCATTCCGCGATCTTGCCGAAGCCGTTGCCGCTCGCATGGGCCTGCCCACGGTGAGCATCCCCGCTGACGAACTGATGGTGCCGGGTTACTTCGGGTCCATGTCGGCTGTGGTCACGGGCGACTTCCCCGCGTCCAACGCCGTTACGCGCCAAGCCCTCGGCTGGGAGCCTGTTCAGCCGGGCCTGCTCGAGAGTCTGGACAACGGCCATTACTTCCCCGCCAGCTGATGCGCTGACGGCAGGGTGCCGTGGCGCAACGCGTCCGGCTGATTAAAGACTACCAGCAATACCCCAACTCACGAGGAGACTACACATGAGCACTATCAGCATCATTGGCTCTGGAACCATGGCCACGGCGGTAGCCGGCCGTATCGCCAAGGCCGGACACACCGTCGAGGTCGTCAACCGCGACGCCGCGAAGGCACGAGAACTGGCCGGCAAGCTCGCGGGCAAGGCGACCGCGGGGACGTATGGCGCTGCGCCGGCGGGCGACATCGTCATCCTCGCGGTGCCTTACGGCAGTGTGGCCGCGGTGGTGGCCGACTTTGGCGACGCCCTCGGCGGCAAGGTGATCATCGACCTCACCAATCCAGTCAACGCCGACCTGACGGGCCTTGTCACCCCTGCCGGCAGTTCCGGTGCGCAGGAGACCGCCAAGCACCTTCCCGCAGACGTTCACGTCGTGAAGGCGTTCAACACCATCTTCGGTCACGTGCTCGCCAAAGGCGGACGCCTCGACGCGTTCATCGCTGCCGACGATGCGGAGGCCAAGGCGCGCGTCTCGACGTTCATCGAGAGTCTCGGGCTTCGCCCGTTGGATGTCGGCAGCCTGCAGATGGCCCAGACGCTTGAGGCGCTCGGCCTGATGATGATCGGCCTGGCCAAAAACGGTGCCGGCACCTGGGACTTCGCCTTGAACGTCGATATCGGCTGAAACACCGACACCACGCGATCCGATGGAAGGTACATGGAGAGATCTCGATGAGCATTCAAGAGAATGTCCAGGTTGTAATGGACTTTTTTGCAGCAATAGACCGCGGGGATAAGCACGGTCTGCTGGCGTTGACTGCCGAAGATATTGAGTGGATCATTCCGGGCGAGGACTGGCCGCTGGCCGGCACGCACCGCGGGCACGCGGGATTGGCGGAGTTGCTTCAGAAGGCTTCCGAAACGGTGGAAACCTCATTCCCGGAGCCCCCCGAATTCGTAGCGCAAGGAAACCGGGTTCTGGTCATCGGCTTCGCGAGGGGGAGAATCAAAGCCACGAACAGAACATGGGAGGACCATTGGGTCTTCGCCATTACCGTTCGAAATGGCAAACTGTCGAACATCCGGGAGTATGTCGACACGCAAGCACTGGCGCGGGCCTCCGAGATGGACGCGATCCCCAGGCCCTGACCTGCTAGGGCAAAGTGTCGCGCTTGGCGAAGATGCTTGCCATTTCCGCCGCGTTCTCCGTTCCCCAGGTGCACAGCGGGACGATCGCTTCAGCCAAGCTGCGACCGAGCGGGGTCAGCGCGTAGTCCACGCGCGGCGGTACCTCCTTGTAGTCGGTCCGCTCCAGCACGTGATCGGCCTCCAGATCCTTCAATTGCTGGATCAGCACCTTGTCGCTGACGCCCTGGGTCAAGCGCTTGAGCTCGCCGTAGCGCTTCGGGCCGCCGCGCAGGAAAAACAGGACCAGCGGTTTCCACTTGCCCGAAATGATGCGGAGCGTGGCGTTGAGCCCGCAGCCGGTATCGCAGATTTCGGAAGGCGTCGTCATTTTTGCTTGTCCTCGGGGCTACTTACCTAAAAGTGCATACTTGTCCTTAGGTTACCACAAGAGCATACTCGTCCTCAAGAATGCAGTGCGCTGCTTCCGTACAACGCCAACAAAGGATGCACAACATGACCAGATTGATTGGAAAGACCGCCGTGATCACCGGCGGCGCTACCGGCATCGGCCTCGCCGCTGCAAAGCGCTTCATCGAGGAAGGCGCCTTCGTCTTCATCTTCGGCCGCCGGCAGGAAGCGCTCGACGCCGCTGTAGCCGAGCTCGGGCCCAATGCCCGCGCGGTGAAGGGCTCGGTCGCGGATGAGGCCGACCTCGACCGACTCTACGCGGCGGTGAAGGCCGAGCGCGGGACCCTCGACATCGTCTTCGCCAATGCCGGCGTGGGAAGCCAGCTTCGGCTCGGCGAAATCACCGCCAAGCACATTGACGAAACCTTCGACATCAATGTGAAGGGCACGATCTTCACGGTCCAGAAGGCGCTGCCGCTGATGGGCAAGGGTGGTTCGATCATCCTGACGGGATCGAGCGCCGGCACCACGGGTGCCCCGGCGTTCACCGCCTACAGCGCGAGCAAGGCGGCAGTGCGCAACCTCGCGCGGACCTGGGCGGAGGACCTGAAGGGCACCGGCATCCGGGTCAACGTGCTGTCGCCCGGGGCGACTGCGACCGAACTCGCGAAGGAAGCGCTAGGCGAGGAGGGCCTGAAGGCCTACGGCTCGATGACTGCGCTCCAGCGCATGGGCAATCCCGCGGAGGTCGGGGCGGCGGCTGCCTTTCTCGCGTCGTCGGACAGCAGCTTCATGACCGCCAGCGAGGTCGCCGTCGACGGCGGCCTGGCGCAACTCTGACGTGCCACGCCCGGCTGGGCGGCTCCGCTCGATCATTCGGAGCGCCGCAGGCGTCGGCAAATAGCTGAAAGACTCTCCCGCCGTTCATACCGTACAGGGGCCAGCAGAGGGGCTTTCCCAATCTCTACTCAAAGCGAAACAAGGAAACACGATGACGAAGAAAACCTACCACGGCTCGTGTCACTGCGGCGCGGTCGCCTTTGCGGCCAGGA
>JAQBPE010000250.1 GCA_028287685.1 Cyanobacteria bacterium RYN_339
GTTGATCGCCAAGTACACCGCCGAGGCCGAGGCGATCGCCGGCCGGCCACTCTCACCCGACGAGATGGCTACGGGCCCGATCATCGGCCAGCACGACAACCCGTTCGCGGGCGAGCCGAACGCAGGCGAGCGCTACATCAAAATGAAGCTCGCCGTGGCCATCACCAGCGAGATCCGACGTCTTGGCCTGAAGCAGCGCGAAGTAGCCGAGCGCGTCTCCGGGCTTTCCCAGAGTGACGTTAGCCAGATCGTGCGAGGCAAGCTCAAGGGATATTCGGAGAGCCGCCTCATGGAAGTCCTCGCCGCTCTCGGGAACAACGTGCGGATCGTCTACGAGCACACCGTCGACGCTACGGCCGGCTACGTTGATCTGATGCCGGCGTAGATGATGGTTTTGCCGCCCTTCTGCCTCGACAAGCCGAGGTGGAGGTGGCGAGCTTACTGGATGTCCAGGTCCGACGACTTGAAAGTCGCCACCCGCGCGGTGTCTGCGGTTTCGTGCAAAGCCTGGCGGGTGCCGGCGTAGAGGTCGCGCAGCACGGGCAAGCCGGTGGCCTTGTCCAGCCCGATGACCTCGCGCGTGATGCCCTTCATGCTGCCCGGGCTGACCAGCCCCAGCACGGTCATGGGCTTGCCGCCCTGGACACCGTCAGCCACGAAGCTCCACTGGTTGCCGGGGTTCGTCAGCGTCGCGTAGAAGTGTTGCATGGTGGTCTCGGTGAACTTGTTGCCCAGCGGGTCGTTCATGCGCTCGTCGGAGAACTCCAGGCCCGTGGTGATCCAGAAGCCGATGAACTTGGTGTGGACCTGGGCCTTGGACTCGCCGTCCTTCCAGGCGATCTGCGTGTCCGCCACCTTGCTGTCGCTGCCGGAGAGCAGCCGCAAGTGGTTGCGCGAACCCTTCTGGTAGCGGTAGCGGCTCTTCAGCCAGGGCTTGGTGCCGTCGGCCTTCACGTAGTGCAAGGTGTGGCTGTATTCGACCATCGGGACCGCGAGGCCCTTCTGGAGCAATTGCAGGCCGGCAGCCACGCGCGGATCGGCGGCCGTGGTCGCGGGCTGCGTGGGCATCGGCGTCACCAAGGTCTGGACCGCGCGCACGGGCTTGGGCGCGGTGGCGGCTTCGTGGCCGCAACCGGCCAGGGCCAGCACAAGGATCGGGAGGACGCGTTTCATCGAGATCCTTATAGCCCGCATGGCCGATTCGCTTCTTGTCTCCTGGCAAAGTCGGAGTTAATTTACGGCTAATTAACGCAGGTTCATCGAGGCCCTCGCGCATAAGAAAGACATGCCGATCAGTTCTTTTGGTGCCAAGCTGCTAGCCGAAACCGCTCCCAAGCTCCGGGAGCAGGTGGTGAAGCGCGGCGAGAAGCAGACGGCCGGCAAGATCGCGGGCGACTTGCTGAAGCTGGACCGCAAGGCCATCGACGGCCTGGGCCGCGACGCCGTGGGCCTGATCAAGAAGTTCGACGCCAAGCTCAAGGCCAGCAACCCCACGGAGCTGGCGCTCAAGTACAAGAACATGGCCATCAGCCCCCGCCGCTTCCTGACGGGCCAGCCGGAGTTGATGATGTACGACATGCGCGAGCTCGCGCAGAACCTGGGCGCGCAGACCGTGGTGCAGGGCGACATGCACATGCACAACATCGCCGTGATGCGCAGCTACAAGGGCAAGCTCAAGATCCGCCCCAACGACTTCGACGAGGCCACGATCGGCCCGGCCGCCCTCGACTTCAACCGCCTCGCCACGCACATCGTGCTGACCGGCCGCGAGAAGAAGCTGGGCGCCAAGGAAACGCAGAAGCTGGTGGAGAAGTTCGCGGCGTCGTACCACGACACCATGAGCGAGCTGGCGAAGCACCCGGGCCAGAAGGTCCACGTCGAGAAGCCGCAGGCCATCAAGGATCTGCTGAAGCGCGCGGAAGGCACCGATCCCCTGAAGTGGATCGAGAAGCGCGCGCCCAAGGCGCATGGCGTCCGCATGCTGGAACGCGACGCCACCCGCCTCGACGTCTCCGGCACGCTCAAGCAACAGGTGATCGACGCCGTCGACGTGTACCGCGGCAAGCTCGAGCCCGCCACCAAGAAGTCGCTGCAGGGCTACAAGGTCACGGACGTGGTCAAGGTGGTGCAGGGCACCGGCAGCATGGGCCGCCCGCGCTACCGCGTGCTGCTGGAGCGCGGCAAGGACGAGCCGATCATCTTGCAGCTCAAGGCGCAGGAAGCCGCCCCCTTGGAGCGCCTGGGCCTGACCAAGACCACCTACCGCTCGGAAGCCGAGCGCAACCTGGCCCTTAGCTCGCTGATGGACGGCAACCTGGACGGCTTCCGCGGCACCACCCAGACCAAGGGCCTGCCGGGCGACTTCCTGGTGGAGCGCGTGCGCGCCGAAGACGACTTCCTCAACGTGAACGAGATGTCCGCCAAGGACCTCAAGCAGGTCAGCGAGTTCTACGGCACGGTCGCCGCCAAGGGCCATGCCCACGGCGCGGACGCCGGCCTGGCGAGCGCCAAGGATATCCTGGCGACGCTGGGGTCCAAGCAAGCGTTCGTGGACGGCCTGGTCGACTTCGCGCATCAGTATGCCGACCAGACGGAGCGCGACTACAGCGGCTTCATGAAGGCGCTCAAGCAAAACGCCCTCTAATCCTGCTTCGGCCCGCCGTTACGCCGCACGGACGGAGGGGAATACAAGCCCTAAGGAACAACCAACTTCAGCTTAGGAGCTACCATGCGGGTCTTCGCCGCCATCGACTGCGGCTCGAACTCCTTCCACCTGCTCGTGGTCAAGGTCGACGAGGCAAACCAAACCTGGGAGGCGATCGCCCGGGACAAGGAGGTCTTGCGCCTCGCGGAGGATGACTCCGGCTCGCGCATCTCCACGCTGGCGATGGAACGCGGCATCGACGTGCTGCGCCGCTTCAAGGAGCGCGCGGACGCGTTGGGCGCGGAGCGCATCATCGCCGTCGCCACCAGCGCCATCCGCGAGGCCCGCAACGGCGACGCCTTCCTGGAGCGCGCGGAGCGCGAGGCCGGCGTGCCCATCAACCTGATCTCCGGCGCCGAGGAAGCGCGCCTGATCTACCTCGGCGTGGCCAGCAGCTTCAACTTCGCCGGCCGCAAGGTCGCGATCGTCGACATCGGCGGCGGCAGCACGGAGCTGATCGTGGGCACCGCCACGGAGCTCTTGCTCAACCGCAGCGTGAAGCTCGGCGCCGTGCACCTCACGGCCCAATACCACGACCACGACCCCATCTCCGCGGACGGCTACCAGGAGATGCTGCTCGACATCCACCACGGCCTGCAGCCCGTCACGGCGGAGATGCGCCGCATCGGCTTCGACGTGCTGGTGGGCACCTCCGGCACGATCGAGAACCTCGCCGCGATCGACGCCGCCCGCCAGGGCGCCGAGTGCAAGCCAGGCTACGAGATGAGCTATGCCCACGTCCGCGAGATGGAGCGCTCGCTGCGCGGCATGAGCTACGAGGAGCGCCTGGACGTGCGTGGCATGTCGCCGCGCCGGGCGGACATCGTGGTCGCCGGCGCCCGCGTGTTGCGCACCGTGATGGACCAACTCGACGTGGAGAGCGTGCAGCTCTGCGACCGCGCGCTGCGCGAGGGCGTGGTGCTCGACTTGCTTTACCGCGAGGGCATCTTGGCGGACGTGGACCACGCCCATGACCAGGTGCGCAGCAAATCTATCCGCGAGGTGGGTGCTCGCTACCGCTGTGACCTCGTTCATGGCGAACGCGTCGCCAAGCTGGCGCTCGCGATGTTCGACCAGCTCGCCGGCTTGCACGGCGTCCCCGCGGCCTACCGCGACGTGCTGGAAGGCGCGGCGGTGCTGCACGAGGTCGGCCAGCTCGTCAGCCGCGACATCTACCACCGCCACACCTACTATCTTCTCAGACACACGGAGTTCCTGGGCTTCCACGACGACGAGATCCGGTTGATGGCCAACTTGGCCCGCTACCACCGGAAGTCGTTGCCCAAGAAGAAGCACGAGAACTACATGGAGATGTCCTTCGACCACCGCATGGTGGCGCGACGCCTGATCGCGATCTTGCGCATGGCCCGCGCGCTCTCGAAGAGCCGCACCGGCGCCGTGGACGACCTGACGCTCCGCGTGGAGGGCAACCGCGTGATCATGGTGCTGCACGCCGCCGGCAACGTGGACGTCGAGCTGCGCTCCGCGCAGGAGAAGGCCGAGGTCTACGCCAAGTACCTGGGCGTGGACGTGCAGTTGGAAGTCAACCCGCTGGGGCTGGCCGCCGCGGAAGTGGTGTCGTAGGCGGATGGCGATCGAACAGCCTTCCGACGGCTATCTGCAACGACGCATCCCCGCCTCCCCTGCCAGCCTGGAGTCGCTGCTGGGCGAAATCGGCGACGACGACGACGACATCTTCGGCAACCGCGTGGAGTGGAAGTTCGTGCTTTCGCCAGACGTGGCCATGGCCGTCCGTGCCGAGGTGGCGCAACGGCTGCACCTGGAGGAGTTCATCCCCGGACGCAAGAAGACGATCATGCACTCCGTCTACTTCGACAGCGACGACTTCATGCTCTACCGGCGCGCGCTGGTGACGGAGTCGAGCGTGAAGTTCCGGCTGCGCACCTACACCACCTTCGGCGACTGGACCAAGATGGACCCCCAGGGCTTCTTCGAGTGCAAGATCGGCCAGAAGGGCAAGAAGTTCAAGCTGCGCAGCATGCTGCCCGTGGTGCGCGCCGCGGACCTCATGATTCCCGCGCGCCAGACGGTGGCCGGCACGGGCCGCCTGTCCATGCCCGGCCTGCCGACGACCGGCCGCCTGAGCATCGCCGCGGACTCGCGCTTCATGTGGAAGGCGCGCCGCGTGCTGGGCGAGTTCCACATGACGGCCCGCCTCACGGTCTCCTACGTGCGCGAGGCTTTCGTCAGCGACAACGGCGCCCTGCGCGTCACCTTCGACGAACATTACCGCGCCGCGCCCATCGCCCCGGGCGGCTTGACGCCGCTGGGCGGGCCACCGGGCACGATGGACCAGACCATCGTGGAGGTGAAGTTCCTGGGCGGCATCCCGGACTGGCTGGCCGCGGTCATGGACGCCCACGGGTTGCCGCTGGGTGGCATCACGTTCTCAAAGTTCCGGCAGGGCGTGGCCTTGTCTTATCCGGAGCTCGCCGATGCCCCCAGAACTTGAACATGCCTTCCGGCTGGTGATGCCGGGCGTCTCGCCGATCATGTTGGCCGGTGCGCTGGTGGGCGCGTTGTTGCTGAGTGGGTTGCTGGCCTACGTCTACAAGCGCGCCGCGGGCGACTCCTACGACGCGGACGTGGCGCAGGCCCAGATCCTGCTGGCTTGCATCATGGCCCTGGTGCTGATGGTGGTGGGCGAAAGCGTGGCGCGCGCCTTCGGCTCCGTGGGCATCCTCAGCGTGATCCGCTTCCGGTCGAATGTGGGGACCGCGTCCGAGGCCGCGACCTTGCTGGGGAGCGTGGCCGTGGGCATGGCCTGCGGCGCGGGGCTGTTCGGCGTGGCCGTGGCGGGCACGCTCTTCCTGTGCGTCGTGCAGATCTTGCTGCGCCGCGTCTTCGGCGCGCCCGAGCCCAAGCCGGGCAAGCAGAAGGGTGGCGGCGGCAAGAAGGACAAGAAGAAAGCCAAGCAGGAGGCCAAGCAGCAAGAGGCCGTGGCCGTGGTCCCCGCGGATCAAACCCAAGTTATTACCGGATCTTGACCCGGTCATAAGAACCTCCCGGGCGCCGCCCGCGATAAGGACCCCGTGTCCATCGAGAGCCTCGGCGCCAAGTTGATCGAAAAGGCCCTGCCCCGCGCCAGCAAGCGCCCGGTGCAGGAGGTCGTCGCCAAGCTCGCGCCCGACCTGTTGGCGCTGGACCGCAAGGCGATCGCCCGCCTGGACCACCGCTCGGCCGTGGACATCATCGCCAAGCTGAACGCGCGCCTGCGCAAGCTGGACCCCGAGGCGCTGACGACCAAGTACGAACACATGGCCAAGAACCCGCGCCGGTTCTTCACCGGCCAACCGGAGCTGATGGCCTACGACCTGCGCGAGCTGGCACGCAAGCTCAAGGGGCGCACGATCGTGCAGGGCGATATGCACCTCCGCAACTTCGGCACGATGGTGGACGCCAAGGGCGGCCTGGGCGTGCTGCTGAACGACTTCGACGACGCCGCCATCGGGCCCGGCGCGGTGGACTTCAACCGGCTGGCGACGGCGACGGTGTTGAGCGGCCGCGAGCTGGGGCTGACGACCGCGCAGACCCAGGAGCTGGTGAAATCGCTGGGTGGGGCATATTACGACACGTTGGGGGCGATCGCCCACGGCGCCGGCGGCCAGCCCGTGGCCCCCAAACAGATCCTCTCGTTGCTGGAGAAGGCACGCAAGGTCGACCCGGTGGCCTGGCTGGAGCAGCAAGCACCCAAGGTCAACGGCAAGCGGTTGCTGCTGCGCAACGAGGGCCAGCTGGAAGTCAGCACGAAGGTGGCCGGCGGTGTGAAGAAGGCGCTGGGCAGCTACCAGAAGCAACTCGGCGCGGCCCTTGAAGGCTACCAGGTGACGGACGTGGTCAAGGTCGTCTCCGGCACCGGCAGCATCGGCCAGCCGCGCTTCCTGGCGCTGCTGGAGCGCGGCGCGGGCGATGAGCCCGTGATCCTCCAGCTCAAGGGGCAGGCCGCGGCACCGCTGGCGCGCTTCCACCTGCCCGGCCCCAAGTTCTCGTCGCAGGCGGAGCGCAACGTGAAGCTCGGCCAGTTGTTGGACGACGGCCTGGACCCATACCGCGGCACCGCGCCCGGCAACCTGCTGGTGGAGCGCGTGCGCCCGGTGGACGGCGGGCTCGAGATCCCCGACCTCAAGCAGGCGGAAGACTTCCAGGCCGTGATCAAGTACTACGCCGCCACCGCCGCCAAGGCCCATGCCAACGGCGCGAAGCTGGGCCTCGCCACGGCCCAGGAGATCCTCGACACGCTCGGCCCCAAGCCGTCCTTCGTGGACGGCCTGGTCAACTTCGCCCACCAGTACGCCGACCAGACGGAGCGCGACCATGCCGCCTTCGTGAAGGCCCTGGCGACCAACCCCCTGTTGGTGAAATGAAACTCCTGACCCTGGTCCTGGCCGCCGCGGCTGCCAGCTTCCATCCGCACCTGGTGGCGTACGAGCCCGCCGGCGCCCGTTCGATCGAGTTCGGCACGGCGCTGGGCGACAGCGGCTACGCCAAGCTCAAGCAGGCGTTGCCCTGGAAGCAGGGCCCCGTGCGCGCCGACTATTACTTCGACGCCTTCGACGGCAAGCGCTTCCTGCTCAAGAACGGCCCGGCCACGCTCAAGGTGCGCATCAAGCAAAAGGCCAAGAAGCTGTCGTGGCAGATCTCGCGCTACGTCTCGCGCGATCGCCTGGCCGTGGACGCGGTGGGCGTGAAGATCCATGTGACGGAAACGTGGGAGGGCACGGTCCATGACGAACGCGCCGCCACCCTGGTGGCCGCGGCGGATGCGTTCTTCGCGCGGTTGGACGTGGGCGGGCCGACGCTGGTGGCCGCGGCGGACAAGGTCGACGCCGCCTTCCGCAAGCTGCGCGCCCACGACGACCTGGCCGGCATCAACGCCTTCGACGGCTACCTGGCCGGCAAGAATTACAAGTTCTACCCCCAGCGCCTCTCCGCCGCCAAGGCGCGGCTGGTGGCGACGCTGCCCGGCTACCCGATCAAGTTGATGCTGGGCAGCGCCCCGGAGCGCGACATCACGGGCAAGATGCTGGTGCTGCACGAACTGGAGGCCGAGTCGGATGTTCCGTTGACGGAAACCCAGGCCCTACAGGCGGCCCAGGCGATCGGCCACCTGCTGACGAAGAGCGGCATCGGCCCCAAGGACCTCGAACGACCGGACGCCGAGGGCTGGCGCTACGTCGAGTCCCAATTGAAGGGGAAGTAGCGGGCGTGGACGCCTGGCTCCCCCGCGCCTTGGACGCCCTGGCCCGCCGGATCTTCCGCGCCCGTTGGGCGGTCTTGCTGGTGGTTGCCTTGCTGGTGGCCGTGAGCGCCTGGGCCGGCGTGGGCGTCGAGCGCAAGCTCTACGGCAGCGTCGTGCAGATCCCCGGCACGCCGTCCGAGCACGTGGCGACCCGGCTGCGGACCGGCTTCTCCGGCGCGTTCGGCGAGCTGGCCGTGGTGGCCGTGACCGCGCCCGCGCTGACCTGGGAAGCCCCACCGTTCCAAGCGGCGGTGGCCGCCGCCGCCGAGGCCTTGCGCCGCAGCCCGGCCGTGGCGCGCGTGCTGACCGACGACGCCCGCCTGCGCTCTGCCGACGGGCACACCGCCTTGATCTTGGTCGGCCTGACGGCCCCCAGCGCGCAGGAGGCCGAGAAGGCCACCCCGCTCGTGCGCGCGGCGGCCAACCCGGCCCTGGAG
>JAQBPE010000254.1 GCA_028287685.1 Cyanobacteria bacterium RYN_339
TGCTCTTCCGATCTCGGCTAGTGGACCGACGCCGCCAGCTTTACGAGGATCGGTACGAGGACAAAGTCCCGCTTGATGTCTGCGAGCAGCTGACCGCTAAGTGGGATAAGGAATTGATCGAGTGCCGTGAAAAAATGCGCGCGCACAAGGAGGCCGATCGGAAATTCCTTGAGTACGGGCTGCGCCTTTTCGAACTCGCCCAAACGGCCTATTCAAGCTACTTGCGACGATCGCCGTCCGAAAAGCGGCAAATGCTCAATTTTCTACTATCGAACTGCGAATTGAAGGGCGGCGAGCTGATCCCGACCTACCGCCAACCCTTTGCCCTGATTGCTTCTGCGCCCGCTATGACACAAAAAAACGGGAGCCTAGATCCATCAGATCCAGACTCCCGTCTACTAAAGTGGGCATTACTGGACTCGAACCAGTGACCTCCACGATGTCAACGTGGCGCTCTAACCAACTGAGCTAAACGCCCCCGAAGGCGGCACCCGGATTTGAACCGGGGGTGAGGCTTTTGCAGAGCCTTGCCTTACCACTTGGCTATGCCGCCGGGGGCCATATCATATCAGGGGGCCGGCGGATACGCAAGCCACGGGACGGGTATGTGAAGGGCGTAGCGAAAGGATCGCCGGCTTGAACGCTTACCGCACCTGGCTTTCGACGATCGCCGCGGCCACGATGCTGACGGCGTGCCCTCGCGCGAACGTAACCGGCACGATCCAGGCGCGGCCAGCCAGCGCCGGCTCGATCCAGGCCATTTCGGCGGAGGCCGGCCAGCCGTTGGCGTTCAGCACCACCCAGCAGGGCAAAACGCTGACGCTCGTGGCGTCGGCGGGTGGCCTGGCCACGCACCTGACGGCAGGCTTGGGCGGCAAGCCTTATGCCCTGGCCGCGGCGCCGGAAGGTCCCGCACCGGCCATGCCGTACCACACCCGCTTCGCCGCCAGGCCAGGCCCGGCGCGCAAGCGGCTCCTGGCCGAGCCCGCGCGTGTGCTCGGCGCCGCGGAGACGTTCTGGGTCAACACGGGCGACGCCTCCAACGACGTCCTCCAGACCGCCGTGCTCGAGCGCATCACGGACCACGCCTTCTTCTACAAGGACAAGCAGGCCAAGGCCATCTCGGACGCGCAGTTCGACGCCTTGGTGGCGGAGTTCGAAACCAAGATCTACCCCCGCGAGGCGGCGGTCTTCGGCACGCCCCCGCACCCCGGCGTGGACAACGAGGAGCGCGTGTTCATCGTCGTTTCGCCGGCCGTCGACAACTTCGGCAAGGAGAAGGGCCTGATGGGCTACTTCTGGAGCCGCGACGCGCTGCCCAACGGCAAGGGCGGGGAGCATTCGAACCGGAAGGAGGTCTTGTTCATGTCGGACAAGCTCTTCGACTACCCGGCCCTGACGTCGTTCGGCACCATGGCGCACGAGTACCAACACCTCCTGAACTTCAGCGCCAAGTCCGTCCGCTCCAACTTCACGGTGGCAGAGGAGACCTGGCTGGACGAGGGCCTGGCCATGTACGCCATGGAGGTGGCCGGCTACGGCCTGCCCGCGGGCGATCCCCTGATCGCCAAGGACCTCAACGAGTTCCTGCGCAACCCCTTGGCCTACTCCCTTACCGATTGGGAGAACAACCCCCACCACTTCTCCTACGGCCAAAACTACCTGTTCGTACGCTACCTGGCGGACCGCTACGGCGCGGACGCCATCAAGGACCTGTATGCCTCCGACCGCACCGGCGTCGGGGCGGTAGAAGATTCCTTGAAGAAGCGGAACGACACCTTCGCCCAATTCTTCGCGGACTGGGCCGTGACCAACGTCGTGACCGGCTTGCCGGTGGCCGTCGGCACGAAGTACCGCTACCAGGGCCTGGACCTCGCGGGCGACTTCGGGGGCTTCCGGCTGCCCGGGTTGCAGACGACGCGCGTGATCGACGGCAACGCCAGCATGGTGCTGCGCCCCTGGGGCTGCGCCTACCTCACCTACGTGGCGGGAGCCGAGCAGGCTTGGAGCCTCGCCTTGAGCAGCACGGAGCCCGCCAAGCTGGTGGGAGCGGCTGTCCTGAACTGACCACGTTAAGCCCGGGCCACGAGGGGTATAAAACCCTTGCTGGACCGTCTTTTCGAGGTATTACGTAAATGCTTTCCGCCCGCCTTACCCGCCTCCCGTTGGGCGCGTTGTTGGTTGCTGGCGTGTTGGGCTGCAACACCCTTGCGTCCACGCAGGAGCAGGAAACGACGGCCTCGCGGCAGATCAGCACCAGCACCTACAAGTACCGCGACAGCAACCAGGGCCGCGTCGTCGGCACGATCGACGCCAACAAGGCCACGCTGGACTGGGCGGGCGTGAAGAGCCTGGAAGGCTCCGTGGCCCAGGCCTTCGATCCGGACGGCACGCCGCTGGGCGCCAAGGTCACCGTCGACAAGGACGGCCACTTCCTGATCACGGACCTGCGCACGTCGCGGCCGCGCATCTTCGTGGAGGCAGACGTCAACGGCCTGCGCTTCCGCGCCACCATGACCGCCCCCCGCACCCACAAGGACTACACCGTGGTGCTGGACGCCGGCACCACCTACCTGGCAGACAAGCTGCGCCGCGCGGCCCTGGACCACGACGTGCCGTTCGACAAGCTGGACACGATCTTGCTCGGCGAGACCGAGACCGTGGTCAACACCTACATGCAGGATGGCCAGCGCCGCGACGTGCTGGAGCAGAACAACCCCGACCTGAACGCCTATTCCTTCGACCACTTCATGGACGAGAACAGCCCCGTGAAGCTGGCCGTGTACCAGCTGAGCCCCGCCGTGCTGCGCGGCTGGACGCCGCCGCCCGTGCTGCCCGTGGCCCAGCCCACGCCGACGGACGCGCCGACGTCCACGCCGACCACCCAGCCCACGCCGACGCCGGAACCCTCGGGCACGCCGCCCAAGTAGGCGGTCGCCTTAAGCCAGGTGGAAGAACGCCATCACCTTCTGCCAGAAGCTCTGCTTCGGCGGCTGCGGGGCGCGCACGACCGGGGCCAGATCCTTGCCGTAGACGGCCTTGAAGAGGTTGACCTCGCCGTAGCCGGTGTCCTTGTCCCAGCCGGTGGGGCCGACGTCGTTGACGGCGCGGTCCATCCAGTCGCGCACCTGCGCGGGGGTCCAGTCGGGGTGCTGGGCCATCACCAGGGCCACGGCACCGGCGACGTAGGGGCTGGCCATCGAGGTGCCGCTCTTGTCGCCGTACTTGCCGCCCGGCACGCTCGAGATGATGTGCTCGCCAGGGGCGGTCACGTCCGTGCGGTCGCCGTAGTTCGAGAACTTGGAACGCTTGCCGTCCTTGCTGGAGGCAACGGCCAACACGCCGTCGAAGCGCGCGGGGTAGGCGGCGCTCTGCTTGCCGCTGTTGCCCATCGCGCAGACGACCACAACGCCCTTGCTCTCGGCGTACTTGATCGCGTCCTGCACGTAGGGCATCCAGAGCGGGCCGCCCAGGCTCATGTTGATGACCTTGGCGCCGTGGTCGGCGGCGTAGCGGATGCCTTCCGCCACGTTGCTGGCGCGGAAGCCACCGTTCTTGCCAGCGGCCTTGATGGGCATGATCTTCACGTTCGGGGCCACGCCGCCTTCGCTGTCGGCGTTCAGGCCGCGGGCGCCGGCGATGATGCCCGCCACGTGGGTGCCGTGGCCCTCTTCGTCCGTCACGTCCGTGTTGTGGTCAATCACGTTGTAGGGGCTGACCACGCGGCCCTTGATGGCGGGGTGGTTCACGTCCAAGCCGGTGTCGATGATGGCGACGATCACGTCCTTGGTGTCGATCTCCGCGAAGCCGTCATCCTCGTACAGGACAGTGGCGTCGGTGCCGCCGATCGAGAGCGTGTCGCCCTGCTGGATCGAGGCGCCTTCGGTGCGGGCGATGCGGGAGCCGGTCTGCAGCGCGGCGCTGGAGATCAACGCGACGTCCTTGCCCATCTTCACCACGGCGGAAGGCAGCTGGTCCTTGGCGGCTTCGGCCTGCAAGGCAGCGCGGTTGGCGGCCGTGTCGGCCAGCTTCTTCACGCCGGCCTGGGCGGCGCGGGAGCCCTTGGCCCAGGTGACGTTCGCGGTGTTGGTGGTAGCAGGCATTTAACTCTCCCCTAAACTTCTCACAAAGTTTATATAGGGAGGGTTAAGCGAAACTTACGCGGCTTTTTAACTTTTATCCCCTAGGGCTTAAATCGACCTTTACCTAGGAAGGGGCTTAGCGACCAGCGCCTGCGGCTAACGACCCAAGAACGTGTGCTGGATCCAGGTCATCAGGCGCGAAGCGGCGCCGGGCTGCTGGTAGCCACCGTTCGGGTAGCCGTAGCCGGTGGTCACGCGGCGCTGGGAGGGGGCGGCGCCACCGTAAACGGCCTCGAACAGGTTCACTTCGCCGTAGCCGAAGTCGTTGTCCTTGCCGGCGGTGCCCCAGTCGTTGGCCGTGCGGGCCAGCTGGACGGCGACCTGCTCCGGGGTCCACTCCGGGTGGCGGGCCAAGATCAAGGCGGCGGCGCCGGCCACGTAGGGGGAGGCCATCGAGGTGCCGCTCTTCGCGCCGTAACGGTTGCCCGGCAGGGGGGCAACGATGTCCTCGCCGGGGGCGGAGAGGTCCAACCGGTCGCCGCCGTTGGAGAAGGTGCTGCGGCGGCCGTTGCGGCTCGAACCGACGGCGATCGCCCCGTCGTACTTGGCCGGGCTGTCGACGCCGTTGCGGCCTTCGTTGCCGGCCGCGGCCACCACCAGCACGCCCATCTTGTGGGCGTAGTCGATGGCCAGCTGGGTGCGGGGCAGTTCCGCCTGGTCTTCGAGGCTCAGGTTGATCACGCGGGCGCCGTGCTCGACGGCGTAGATCACGCCGTTGGCGATCGAGAGGTCGCTGAAGCGCTTGTTGTTGTCGCAGGCGCGGATCGGCATGATCTTGGCGGTGGAGGCGACGCCGCCGGCCTGGTCGTTCAGGCCCCAGGCGCCGGCGATCGTGCCCGCCACGTGGGTGCCGTGGCCGTCGAGGTCCGTCACGTTCGAGCTGCCGTCGTAGGAGTTGTAACCCTGGACCAGGCGGCCGCGCAGGGCGGGGTGGTTGGCGTCGATGCCGGTGTCGACCACGGCCACGATCACGTTGCTCGCGTCGATCTCGCTGAAGCCGTCGTCGGTGTAGAGGACGGAGGCGCTGACGCCGTCGACGGTCACGGAGGAGCCCTGGGAAATCACGCCGTTGTAGCTGGCGGACAGGCGGGAGGAGGTGCGGAGCGCGTCGCTGGAGAGCAGGGCGACGTCGTTGCCCATCTTCACGACGGCGGACGGGGTGCCGTCCTGGGCGGCCCGCTGCTGCAGCAGGGCGCGGTTCTGATAGCTGTCGGCCAGGCGCGTGGCGTTGGCGCTAGCAGTGTTGCGCCCCCAAGTCACGTTGCTCGTCATGGCCGGTTAACCTCTTATAGACCTATCCACAAGGTGTATATAAGGTGAACTTAACCAAAACTTTCGTCTTTTATTAAAATCAGTCTAAGAACGGCTTAAGCACGAAGCTTGTAGCCGACCTGGAAGAGCCGCAGAACCAGGCAGAATGCGCCCCCGGCCAACAAGGCGGCCAACCCGATCGACGCCCAGACCGGCGCTTCGTGGACATCCAACATCGCGTAGCGGAACCCATCCAACAGATAGAACACCGGGTTCAGGCGCGCGATGGTCTGCAACGGGGCCGGCAGCAGCGCCAGCGGCGAGAACGAGCCGCCGATCCAGATCAACGGCGTGAAGATGAAGGTCTGTGGAATCGCGATCTGGTCCCACTTCTCCCCCCACAGCGCCATGACCAACCCCACGGAGGAGAAGAAGACGGAGATCAGGATCATCATGAGGAAGTAGAGGCCCCAGTGGGCCGGCCAGCGGTGGGCGAACACGGGCAGGAACAACATCAGCATGTTGCCGAGCACCAGCGCCCGCGTGACGGAGCCGAGCACGAAGCCACCCACGATCTCCCAGTACGCCAACGGCGAGATCAGCAGTTCCTGGATGCTGTTCATGAAGCGGTGCTGGAACAGCGAGCTCGAGCTCTCGCCGTACGAGCTGTCGACGACCGTCAGGGCAATCAAGCCGGGGATCAGGTAGGTCAGGTAGGGCACGCCCACCACCTCCTGCACGCGGCCGCCCAGCGACATGCCGATGATCACGATGTAGAGGAGGGTCGAGACCACCGGCGGCCAGATGACCTGGTTGATCACCGCCATGGTGCGCTTGATCTCCCGGCGGATCAGCGTGTGGAAGCCGATCCCGTTCATGGTTGGCCCTTCCCCGTCAGGCGCAGGAAGATGTCCTGCAGGTTCGACCGTTGCTGTTCCATGTCCACCAGGATGTGCCCCCGGCTCTCCAGCGCGCGCAGGATTCGCGGGTAGTCCGCCGGCTTGGCGCCCCGGATGGCCAGGCGGCGCCCGTCGAGCTCCAGTTCCACCTGGTAGTCCGTCAGCGCCTGCGGCACCTCGCGGACCGGCTGGTCCACCGTCAGCAGCAACACGTCCTGGCTGGCCGTGGACAACAGGCGTTGCTTGTCGTCCAGCGCCACCAGCTTGCCGGCGTTGATGATGCCCACCCGGTTGCAGAGCTGCTCCGCTTCCTCCAGGTAGTGCGTCGTCAGGAAGATCGTCATGCCCTGGCGGTTCAAGGCCCGCAAGAAGTCCCACAGCTCCAGCCGCAGCTCCACGTCTACGCCGGCCGTGGGCTCGTCGAGGATCAGCACGCGTGGCGCGTGGATCAGCGCGCGCGCGAGCGTGAGCCGCCGCTTCATGCCGCCGGAGAGCTTGGTCACGTCGGAGTCACGCTTGGTCCAAAGCTCGAACTGTTGCAACAGCTGGCGCGCGCGCGGCCGGGCGACGTTCTTCGGGATGCCGAAGTAGCCCGCCTGGTAAATCAAGATCTCCTCGATCGTCAGGTAGCGGTCGAAGTTGTACTCTTGCGGCGCGAGCCCCACGTAAGCGCGCGCCTCGCGGTAGCGGCGCTGCACGTCCTTGTTGAAGACCGTGATGATGCCCTGCTGGTACTGCACCAGCCCGACGATCGCGTTGATCGTGGTGGTCTTGCCGGCGCCGTTCGGGCCCAAGAAGGCGAAGAAATCGCCCTCGTTGACGGTGAACGACAGATCGTCGACCGCCGTGAAATCGCCATAGCGCTTGCGCAGGTGGTTCACGTCGATCGCCGGGGTGTTGGGCTCCGGGGCCAGGGTGGTGAATTCGAACATGGTGCGAGGTGCCCCGTGGGTGAGCTGGCTAGACTGCTGGACCGTCGTCCACGCGCGTCGGCGCCATCACCGCATCCGCCATGCCATGGATGGCGAGCTTGTCCAGCGGACAGATGGTCGCCAAGATACCATGGAGCTGCGCCTCGCCGTTGACGACGTAGTAGTAGGGACAAAGCCGGGCCCGGCCTTCCATGGCCACCACCTCTTCGCGCCGGAAGTTGTAGTAGCTGGTGCTGGTCTTGGCCGGCTTGCGGAACTCCTGCAAGATGTACGGCGTGCGCGGGAAGGACTGCAGGGCCTGCTCCAACGCGGCCTCCCAGTCCGGCGTGCTCAGGTCATGGCCGAAGGCCACGCCGTGGCTGCCCCACGCCAGGCTGGAGAAGCCGGACGGCTTCACCACGAACTGGCGCTCGCGCTTGTTGGTGTTGACCAGCTGGCGCCAGTCCGTGAGCGGCACGCCGTTGACCTCCAGCCCCGGGATCACCGCCTGCGGCGGCAAGGGGGTGGGGTCCAGCAGCCAGGTGCGGGGGATCAGGCTCTCCAGCGTCTTGTGGCTCTCCTCGCCCAGCTCCTGGCGCCAGTAGGGGCGCAACACCGGGTGGTGGAACAGCGCGAAGAGCTGCTTCTCCTCGAGGTACGCCTTGTAGGGCGGCGTCACCACCACCTGTTCCTTCTTGGTGGCGTATTGCAGCAAGTCGGACTTGGCGATGTTCTTGAGGTCGAACAGCTCGAAGAAGCGGTAGACCAGGTCGATCTTGCGATCGTTGAAGGTGAAGCCGTCCTCGGCGTACTTCAAGTCGGCCGGCCGCACCAGGAAGGCCTCCAGACCCAGCTCCGCGAGCTGGGCGGACACCCAGGTCATCTCCGGCAAGTAGTCCTTGGACTCTTCGGACACCATGATCGCCACCACCGGGTTCTCCAGGCCGGCGGCGTCGCGCAGCAACGCCGCGAACCCTTCAACCAGGCCGTTGCGGCCGCCGATCAGGTCGTAGCCCAGCGAGGCGTAGTCGTGGCTCATGGAGCCCGTCATGCCGATGCCGCCGGGCACGGAGTCCAGCTCGCAGGCCGTGATGCGCCCGTCTTCGTCGATCACGATGTCGGGCCGGATCACGCGCGGGATCAGGTTCTTGAAGCGGTTCATGCGCTGGAACTCGATCAGCGCCTCGGGCTTGCCCTGGTCCAAGTACGTGGAAACCCAGGCCGGCTGGCGGCCCTTCACGCTCTCCTGGTACAGCTTGTTGGCCGCCAGCGTGAACGCCAACAGGTGCCGGCCCAGGCCGGCCAGCTGCTCGTAGATGCCGCGCGGGATCGCGTACGGCTCCGGCGAGATGCGCCAGCTGGTGTTGCGCCCGTCGGGCACTTCGCCACGGGTGGCGGCATACAGGGCGTTCTCGCCCGCGCGCGCGTTCAGATCCAGCGCGATGGCCTTGGCTTCGGCAGGCGCGAGCGGCCCCGCGGGCCTCGGAGAGACAGTGTTCGGGCCCATGGGGCGCTCCTTAGGTTGCTGGTCGCGGGGGCTAGCGGGCGACGGTGCCGTACTTCTGGTCGAGGTACGGCAGGATCTTCTCCTCGTCGTCCAGCATCACGTCGCCGTCGACGAGCACCGGGACGGTCCACTGGCCGGACACGTCGAAGACCTCTTGGCGCTGCGAGCGGTCGCGCGGCACGGAGACCTTCTCGTAGGAGAGCTTGAGCTCGTCCAGGCGGTCCCGCACCATCTTGCAATATGGACAGGCGTCCAGGTCATACAACTTCATGGCGTTCCTCCTCCAGCCGCTGCAGCCGCGGCCACCTTCGTCGCGTCCGGTTCTTCACCCGCCAGCCTCTGTACCAAATGCAACAGCGAGGCGTACTCGTCCGGCGAGAACTTGCCCATCAGGCGCTCCGTCGCACCCTTCAGGCGGTCTTCCAATTCCGGCTTGATGCGCCAGGCCGCATCCTCCAGGCAGATGCGGGCGGCCCGGCGGTCTTCCGGGTCGGGGCAGCGTCGGATCAGGTGCAGGCGCTCCAGCCGGTCGATCATGGGCGTCAAGGTCCCGGCGTCCACCCCCAACGAGCGGGAGAGGTCCACCGGTCGCATCGCGTCCTGTTGGAACAAGCACGAAAGGAAGTGGGCCTGGGCCATCGTGAGGCCGAGCGGGGCCAATGCCTCTTCGAAGGCGCGCGCCACCTTGCGGTGAGCGAGACCCAGGTTGAAGCAGAGACAACGATCGACGGCCACCCGGCGGCTCCTCCCCGAAATGCTTGGATAGAATATTATTCTCTACAAAAAAGGTTTGATGTCAAGGTATATTTTCATATCGACCAAGTGTTCGATATCCCCTATAATCGCTCCCATGACCGCCATCTGGACCGATGCGGAGGTGGGCGCCCCCTTCGTCGAGGTCATGATCGACTCTTTGGCTCTCGCGGATCCGCGCCCGTACACGTATGCGGTGCCGGACGCCTGGCGCGGCAAGCTGCGGCCCGGCATGGCGGTGCTGGTGCCCTTCGGACCACGGCGCGGCGTCGCGGGCTACATCACCGCCCTGTCCACGGAACCGCCGGACGATCATGA
>JAQBPE010000256.1 GCA_028287685.1 Cyanobacteria bacterium RYN_339
GCCTGGCCCTGGGGGGAGCCCGCGTGGCAGACCGGGCGCGCTACGTGCGCCTGCTGGACCGGGCGGCGCGCGGCCGGGATGCGCTGGCCGTCTTCGCGGCGCAGCCGCTGCGCGAGCTGGATGCAGATACGCTGGTGGAGGGCGCGGCGCTGGCACGCGGCCAGGGCGATCGTCCGCTGGAGGAGCGCGCTCTGCGCGCCTTGATCGCCCGGCGCGGCACCGACCTGCCGGCGCGCCTGCGCCTGATCGAGCTGCTGGACCGGCGTGGCGCGCGCGCGGACGCGGACCACCAGGCCTCGGCCGCCCTGGGGTTGGCGGCCGACGACGCGGGCGTGCTGTTGGCGCTGGCGTCGCGGGCGTTTTACGGCGGTCGGCCGGCGGACGCGCTGGTGGAGCGCCTGGCGCGCCTGCAAGACCCGCCTGCCGGCGTCCACGCCTTGCTGGCGGACGCCTTCGAGGCCAAGGCCCCGGCCCGCGCGGCCACCGCCCTGGACGCCTGGCACCACATCACGGGCGGCACGGCTGCAAGCTGGCTGCGCCGCGGGGACCTGGCGCAGCGCCTGGCGGAGCCGGCTCGACGGGCCTGGGAGCGCGCGCTGGAGCTGGCGCCCACGCCCTCCGAGACCCGAGCCTGGGCCCTGGATCGCCTGGGCCGCCACGACGAGGCGTTGACCGCCTGGAAACTCCTGGCCCACAGCGCTCCCACCGCGCTCGCACCCGCCCTGGCCTTGGGCCGCCACCATGTCGATCGGGGCGAATTGGCCGCGGCGGCCCCGTTCCTCACCCGCGCGCTGGCCGTCGCGCCGCAAGATCCCGCCGTGCGACGCTTGCAGGCCGATTGGTTGGCACGCGGGAAGCGGCCTGCCGAGGCGTTGGCCGTGGCGCGCACCCTGCCTCGAGATGCAGGCGTGCTGGCCTTCGAAGCACAACGCCATCATGAGCTGGGAGAACTGCGCCAGGCGGCCCGCACGGCCGATGCCGCGGTGGCGCTGGACCCGGCGCTGGCCGCCGGCCTGCGGCCGCTGCGTCAGGATGCTGCCACCCGTCCGCGGGCCTTCGCCCGCCTGGAGCATACCGGGGGGATGGATCGCCAAGACCTTGGCCTGGACACGCGCATGCTGTGGGGCGAGCGGACGCAGGCTTCGGTGGGGATCCATCACCAGACCTGGGGCGGCACGGCCACGGAGGAGGTCGACCTAGGGCTGCGTCAGCCCGTGGCGGGTGCCGTCCTTGAAGGCGAGGTCGGGCTGGTGAGCCAGGGCCAGGGTCTGCAAACCCCGGTAGGCCGCGCGGGCGTTCGCTGGCCCAACGGTGGCGTGAGCGTGGGGGAAGCGCGCTGGGCGGATGCGCCTGCGGCGGTGGCCCTGGGTGGGCGGGAACGTAGCCTCCAGGCGGATGCGCAGTGGCAGCCCATGCGAAACGTGGACTTGAGCGCCGGCGTGGGCGTCGGGCGGCTGGCGCTGGGCGCGGCCGAGGTGGGCACCTCGACGAGCGCCCGGGCCGAGGTGGCGGTGCGGCCGACCAGCGCGCCCGTGACCCTGGCTTACCAATACGGCCACCGCGGCTGGGGCACGGCAGCCCCGCTGGTGGGCTTGCCGGCTACCGCGGACGTGCACGGCGTGCTGGCTCGCTACGACGCCACCATGGGCCCGCTGCGCCTCACGTTGGCGCCGGGGTATGCGCTGGACGCCGCCAGCGGCGTCGCGGCGCCGACGCTGAACGGCTCGCTGGCCTACGCGCCCATGCCGGAGACCGAGGTCACGCTGACAGGCGCCTTCGCGGGCCGCTCTTTCGACCTGGGGCTGGCAGATGCCTATCGGCTGGTGGAGCTGGCCGCGCGGATGTCCTTCTAGCGCGAAGGCATGCCGCCATGGTGCCAGGGCCAGTCCTGCGGGCGGTGGTTGCTGACCACGCCGTCATTGCCGCCCACGGTCACGATCGCGGTCTCGGCGGAGAAGACGAAGAGGGGCTGGTTGTAGGCCGGGTTGATCACCTTGTAGAGGTCGACGTAGCGGAAGTCTTGCTTGTAGCCCGCCTGGCGCAGCGCCAGCACGGCCTCACGCAGCGTGAGCCGGGGATCGAGGTCTTCCAGGTGGCGGCCGAAGTCGTAGCCGGCCTTCTGGACCGGCGCGCCGAACTTGCCGTTCTTGTAGACCAGGTAGAAGGTGCTCGTCGGGTGGTCGGCGTCGTCCAGCACCCCAAAGGTCCAGCTGGCGACGTCTCCCACGTCCACGAGCTCGCTGTTGCCGCACTTGCCGCTGACCTCGTACACGGCGCAGTTGGGGTTGTTCTGCCCCACGATCGCCTTGGCCTGCTGCATCAGATCGGCCAGGGACGGCGCCTTGTGGGCGGCCGCGGCCTGCACCGGGGCCCGGAAGGCCGCGGCAGGCGCCTGGTGGCCACAGCCCCCCAGGAAGAGGACGGCGGTCGCGGCTAGAGCGGCCAGACGCTTGGACAAAAGCAGGCTCCGATCCCGGGGCGCTCGACGGCCAACAACAACGTGGCGTTAACGAGCCCTTACCCCAGGTAATGAATACCCGCTCCGAATCAACCGGCCGTAAACCTTGTGTTAAAGATGCAACAAACTATCGATAAATCCCGTTCGGGAAAAGGTTATTTCTTCAAGGGGAACGTCAGTGTCTGGCCGGCTGCCAGGCTCACGTGCGCCACCGGCACCCCCGCATAGGCCGTCGAACTGCTCCCGTCCAACCCCGTGACGGGCACCAGCGCGGCGGCCTTCGCCGTGAGCGTGATGGACTTGCCCGGCACGATCGTGGCCGTTACGCCCGCCCGGTCGTAGGCCATGCGGCCCGCCATCGCCTTGCCCAACTCCAGCATCGAAGGGCTCAGCACCGGCATGGCCATGCGCGCGGCATACTTGGCGATCGCCTTGTCCAGCAGGTCGCTCAGCAAGGAGTGGCGCCCGTCGTACGCGCGCAGGTTGGCCTGGTGGAACATCCAGGGGTCCATCTCGCCGCGCAGCATGTAGGTGCAGAGCGTGTCGCTTTCGATCTCCAGCAAGGCCGCGTAGTCCACGTCGTGGCCCCAGTACGTCCGGTAAAGCTGGTTGTACTCCGCCGTCCACTCTTGCGGGGTGGACACGTTGTAGAACAAGTTGGTGGGCCGCCGCGGGATCTCCAAGATGGCCGGCTGCAGCGCGTTGTAGATGCCGTTGTTCGGGCTGGGGTTGTCCTCCCCGGGCCGCGACGTATCCGACACCACGAAGCGCACGCCGCCCGCGTACAGGCCGCGCATCGCGGCGGCGTTGTTGAGGCCGCTCACGCCGCCCGTCACCAGCGTCTCCGGGCCATAGCCGGGCAGTTTCAGCTGCTTCGCGAGGGTTGTGTTGCGCGTAACTTCCGCCTTGGCCTGCGCCTCGGTGGCCGTGTCCAGGTCCAGGTGGGTGAAGGTGTGGCTGATCCAATTGAACTCGCCGCCCAGCAACCGCGCGGTGGGCGTCAACGGATCCGGGCTGATCGAGCCGTTGGCGCCCTCGCCGTTGAAGGCCAAGTTCAGCTTGAGGCCTGCCGTGAGGGCGTCCGTGCGCTTGGCGCGTTGCCAAGCGGCGGTCGCCAACAGGTCGTTGGCGTCCATGCGGTAATCCGCCTCGCTGCCGAAGATCGTGGTCGGGTAGAAGAAGTCGTCCACCTGCGCCCCGGCGTAGGTCTTGCGCTCGCCCAGGAACAGGCCGCGCGTCACCCACCCCACCACCCCATAGGCCAGCAGCTGCGCGTGCAGCATCCACTGGTTGCTGTCGAAGGTCATGGCCAGGTTCTCACGGCCGTCCGTGGACTGGTGTACGGCCACGAGCGCGTTGCCGTCGGCGTCCGTCAGCAGCGGCGTGGTGCTGGCGTCTGCCGGCTTGGCCAAGTACGTGTACGCGTAGCGGATCGTGATCGGGGCCTGTGGGTTCAGGTTCGCGAAGACCTTGGCGCCCGCGGGCGTCAGCTTGGCATCGAGCCCCGCCGTGGTCGTGTCGCGCGGCGTGCTGGGGCCGAAGCCGTATTCCGGCGTGGGCCAGGTGTACCAGGTGGCCTGGCGCACCTTGAAGGCGGCTTCGTAGCCCCAAAGCGCTTGCCATTCGGCGTCGGTCAGCGCGGAGGTCCAGGTGCCGCCGTTGTCGTAGGCCGGGTTGCCGGTCGTCAGGATCACGCCCTGGTAGCGCCCGTGGGTGCCCGTGGCGAGCTGGGCCGACGTGAGCTGGCCCGGACGCTCGCGCGCCGCCCAGATGTCGTAGGGGGTGCCCATCGCGTCCAGCGCCTGCGTGATGGCACCCAGCTCCACCTCGTCGCGGCTGGTGGCCACGATCAAGATGCGGGCGTCGACGGCGGGGTCGGCCACGGGGGCCACGGGCGTGAAGGCCTTGGCCGCGCCGGAGGCCGGCTCCGAGGCCTGAATCGTGCGGCGGGCAGGCTGGTCCGCCGCCGTGATCGGCATGGCGGGAAGGATCAGGGCCGGCACGGCGTCCGAGTGGGGCCCCGGGTCCCCGTTGGGGCGCCCGGGTGGGGGCGCGACCGGGGCCGTGGGGCCCACGACGGCGGATGTCGCACATCCTACCAGTGCCAGCGCGGCCATCAAGGCCGCCGGCACCCGCTTGAATCGGGGTCGGTTCTTCATCTCTCGGCACTCCTCCTCTTCGATGATAGGCAGGGCCGCTCCCGAGGGCATGGGCGATTTGGCCGAAAGGCTTGGTGAGCCGTGCGAACCGCTTCACCAACGCTCTGGGCCAACCTGAACGATGCCGAACGGGCCGAGGTGCCCGACCATCGGGTTGGGATGAGCGGAGGAGGTCCACCATGCATATCTTTGTTACCGGCGGCGCCGGCTTCATTGGCTCCCACACCGTCGACCTGTTGGAGGCGGAGGGTCACCAGGTGCGGATCTTCGACGATCTGTCGACAGGATCGCTCGGCAATCTCGCCCACCATGACAACGTGATCTGGGGCGACGTGCTGGACGCGGAAGCGCTGACGGCCGCGATGGCCGGCTGCGACGCGGTGCTGCACCTGGCGGCCGTCGTCTCCGTGCCTGACTCGATCGTGCGCCCGGCGCACGCGCACGCCACCAACGCCACCGGCACGTTGAACGTGCTGGAGGCGGCGCGGCGCAACGGCATCCGGCGGGTGGTGCTGGCCAGCTCCGCGGCCGTCTACGGCGCCAACCAGCGCCTGCCGCTGGAGGAGCAAGAGCCGCCGATGCCGCTCTCGCCGTATGCCGTCCAGAAGTGGGAGAACGAGGCTTACGCGCGCTGTTATGCCGATCTCCACGGCCTGCGCCCGATCTGCCTGCGCTACTTCAACGTCTTCGGCCCACGCCAGGACCCGGCCTCGCCCTACTCCGGCGTGCTGTCGCGCTTCCTCGCGGCGGTCGCCACCGGCGCCCCCGTCACGATCAACGGCGACGGCGCGCAGAGCCGCGACTTCGTCTACGTCGGGGACGTCGCGCGGGCCAACGTCCTGGCGCTGACGGCGCCGTTCGAGGTGGGCGGCGCCGTGCTGAACGTGGGCACCGGGACGGCCGTGACGGTGCTGGAAGCCTACGAGGCGATCCGGGCGCTGGCGGGCGGCGGGGCGGAGCCCACCTTCGGGCCGGAGCGCCGAGGGGACGTGCGCCACTCGCTGGCGGCGATCGGGCAAGCCGAGGCGCTGCTTGGTTACAAGCCCCGCCAGGCCTTCGGTGAAGGCCTGGCCCGCACGCTGGCCTGGGCGCGCGAGCGCCGCGCGGCCGGCACGCAGGTCATGCTGCGCGCCGGGTAAACTGGGAGGGATGCGCTCCCTCCCCTTCGCCCTCGGCCTGATCGTGGCCGCCTGCCAGCCCGCGCCCGCGCCCACCGAGGTGGCCGCGGTGGCGGTGGCGTCCGCGGCGCCGGGCCCGGTCGCCAAGATCCATGTCACGGCCCCGCAGGCAGGCGCCGTCACGATCACGGGGGATGTGGGGGCGATCGAGGCCGCTGGCGCGGCGCGCGTGCTCATCGGCATCGTCCACGACCTGTTGGGCAGCTACGTGCTCTTGCATGTGGGCTCGACCGTCGTGGTCGGGGGGGCGAAGGTGCCGATCACGCCGGGGGGAGGCTTCGACCCCGTTACGATCGGCACGGCCGGCGGCCCGGCCCAGGCCGGCGATCGCGTGTTGGTGGTGCCCAAGGACGCCGCGGACACGGCCTGCGGCGAGACTACCTACTTGTTGGTGCCCTAAAGGGCGGTGGCAGCCACGGGAAAGTTCCGCTAAAATGGTCGCTATGAAAGCTGCCATTTACGTAACCCGCAAACCCCAAGACGGCCTCCAAGACCAAATGGAGCAGGCCTTCAAGCTCATCGACGCCCGCAAATGGGAGATGACGCGCCTGATCCACCAGGACGAGCTCGCCGACGAGCACAAGCTCGGCGCGTTCCTGGACGCCGTGAAGAGCGGCGAGTTCAAGGGCCTGGCCGTGCCCTCGCTGGACGTCTTCCCGATGCCGGTGCTCGACGCCCTGGCGGAGCTGGGCGTGGAGCTGGGCGTCTATGACCCCGCCGCCGTCGAGCGCGCCCGCGTGGCCAACGAGGTGTTGGCGAAGCAAGAGAGCCGCAAGGGCGCCAAGCAGCCGCCCAAGGTCAACTACGAGAAGCTGGCCGAGAACGAGCCCTGGAAGGCCGCGCTGCTCAACGCCTTCTTGAAGAAGGACGAGTAAGCCTCGGGGTATACAGCAACGGTAATGCCTGTCTGCTGGAGATCCCCGCGCCTTGCCCAAGCTGACCATCAACGGAACCACCCATGAGGTGGACGGCCCCCCGGATATGCCCTTGCTGTGGGCGATCCGGGACATCGTCGGGCTGACCGGCACGAAGTTCGGTTGCGGCGAGGGCCTCTGCGGCGCCTGCACCGTCCACATCGACGGCGTCGCCACGCGCTCTTGCCTGATGCCGCTCGGCAGCCTGGAAGGCAAGCAGGTCGCGACGATCGAGTCGTTGGGTGGGCACCACCCCTTACAAGAGGCCTGGGTCGCGAACGAGGTGCCGCAATGCGGCTACTGCCAGTCGGGCCAGATCATGCAGGCGGCCGGCCTGTTGGCCTCGAACCCGGACCCGTCCGACGAGGACATCCGCAACAACATGGCCGGCAACATCTGCCGCTGTGGCACCTACAACCGCATCCAATGCGCGATCAAGCAGGCCGCCAAGGTCATGCGGGACCACAAGGTATGAGCAAGCTTTCGCGGCGCGGCTTCCTGCGCATGGGCGCCCTCGCGGGTGCGGGGCTGGTGGTGGGCTTCGAGTGGCCGGGCGCCGGCGCGGCGGTGGCCAAGTCCGGCATCGCCACCCCCAACGCCTTCCTGCGCATCGCCCAGGACGGCGGCGTGACCGTGCTGGTGCCCAAGAGCGAGATGGGCCAGGGCGTGCTCACGTCGCTCGCCCAAATCGTGGCCGAGGAGTTGGACGTGGCCTGGAGCCAGGTCCGCGCCGAGGAGGCAGCTGCCGCCAAGCCTTACAGGCTGGGCGTGCTCGGCCAAATGACCGCCGGCAGCGACAGCGTGCGCGGCACCTGGGATCCGCTGCGCAAGGCCGGCGCCTCCGCCCGCACCATGCTGGTGGAAGCCGCCGCCGAGAGCTGGGGCGTTTCGCCGGACAGCTGCACCACCTTCGAGGGCGTGGTTTCCCACGCGCCCACCGGCCGTAAGGCCGGCTATGGCGAGCTCGCGGAGCGCGCCAGCCGGCGCAGCGAGCCCTGGTGGCCCAAGCTCAAGCGCGCCAGCGAGTACAAGATCGTCGGCCAGCGCATCCCGCGCCTGGACACGCGCCTCAAGGTGGACGGCAGCGCCCAGTACGGCATCGACGTGCGCCTGCCCGGGATGCTGGTTGCGTGCGTGGCACGCTGCCCGGTCTTCGGCGGCAAGGTCAAGACCTACGACGGGAGCAAGGCCACGGCCATCCCCGGCGTGCGTCAGGTCGTCCAGATCTCCAACGGCGTGGCCGTCGTGGCGGACCACTACTGGGCCGCGCGCAAGGGCGTGGAAGCCCTGGTCATCACCTGGGACGAGGGGCCGAACGCCACGTTCAGCACCGCCGGCCAGCGCGAGGCCTATGCCACCCTGGCCTTACAGCTGGGCCGCGAGATCAACGCGCGTGGCCATGCCGGCCGCGGGCTGCGGCAGGCCAAGGGCCAGACCATTGAGGCGCTCTTCGAGCTGCCCTTCCTGGCCCACGCCACCATGGAACCGATGAACTGCACCGCCGTCGTTGGTCCCGGCACCTGCGAGGTCTGGGCCCCCACCCAGGCACAGACCGGCGTGCAAGCGGCGGCTGCCAAGGTGCTCGACATGGATCCGGACAAGGTGGTCGTGAACACGACCTTCCTGGGCGGCGGCTTCGGCCGGCGCGCGGAATCCGACTTCGTCACGGAGGCCGTGGAACTCGCCAGGGCTACGGGCAAGCCGATCAAGGTCGTCTGGTCCCGCCCCGACGACATGCACCACGACTTCTACCGCGCCGCCAACACCCACCTGATCACCGCCGCGACCGACGCGGAGGGCTGGCCGACGGCCTGGAAGCACCAGCTGGTGGTGTCCTCGATCTTCGATCGGATCATGCCCAGCATGGCCTGGCTGATCCACGACCCCACGGCCATCACGGGCCTGGACGAGAACTTCCCCTACGCCGTGCCCGATCTGCGCATCGGCGTGACGGAGTCGGACACGCCGGTGCCGGTGGGCTTCTGGCGCTCCGTCGGCTTCAGCTACAACGTCTTCGTGGTGGAGCACATGCTGGACGAGTTGGCCCGGCTCACGCAGAAAGATCCGCTGGAGGTTCGGCGCCGGCTGATCACGGAGCACCCGCGCCTGCGCGCCGTCATGGACTTGGCCGCGGAGAAGGCCGGTTGGGGCAAGCCGTTGCCCAAGGGGCACTACCATGGCCTGGCCGTGGCCTCGCCCTTCGGCAGCCACGTGGCCGAGGTGGCGGAGATTTCCATCGAGGACGGCGAGGTGCGCGTCCACCGGGTGGTGGCGGCCGTGGATTGCGGCCAGGTCATCAACCCCGCGATCGTGGAGGCCCAGATCGAAGGCGGCATCGTCTTCGGGCTCTCGGCGGCCCTCAAGGGCGAGATCACCTTGAAGGACGGGCGGGTGCAGCAGAACAACTTCGGCGAGTACGCCGTGCTGCGCCACCACGAGATGCCGGCGGTGGAGGTCCACATCTTGCACACGGCCAACGCGCCGGGCGGCATCGGCGAGGTGGGCGTGCCATGCGCGGGCGCCGCGGTGGCGAACGCCGTGCTGGCCGCGACGGGCAAGCCGTTGCGCAGCTTGCCAATCAAGCTGTAATGACCGAAGGGAACCGGCCAAGCCGGATCGACCTGGCCGCCTTCCGGGCCTCGCACCCGGAGCGGCGCCATGGCGCCTGGACGTACCTGGCGGCCGGGGCCGGGGCGCGGGCGTTGGTCGTGTTGCCTGGTGGGCTGCGCCTGGCGGAGCCTGCCCAGGCCATCATCACGGCCTTCGAAGGCGACCGCCGGGTCATCGTCCCCAACTATCCCCCGCTCGCCACCCTGGCGGCGCTGGCCGACGGCCTGGCCGCCCTGCTCGACGCCGAAGGCCTGTCGAACGTGGACGTGATGGGCAGCTCGCTGGGCGGCATGCTGGCCCAGGTCTTCATCCAACGCCACCCCCAGCGGGTTGCCAGCCTGATCTTGGTCAGCACCTTCGCTCCCGAACCACGGGCGGTTGCCCGATTCAAGCGCCAGAAAGCCCTGATACACTTGGTCCCGGGCTTCTACCTGCGCAAGGTCATGACGCGCGTCTACCAATCCTTCACGACGCCGTCGCCCGAGGACAAGGCCTTCTGGGACGCCTACATGGCGGAGGCCGTGCGCTCGCGGCTGACGCGCGCGGACTTCCTGGCGACCCAGGCCAACGTGCTCGACTTCCATGAACGCTTCCGGCCCGCCCCGGTGAGCCACCGGATGCTGATCCTCGACAGCGACGACGACCCCGTGGTCGCGCCGGCGCAACAAGACGCCCTGATCGCGCTCTACCCTGGGGCGCGGCACGTCCGGCTGCATGGGGCGGGGCACACCACGTTCATGAGCAAGCCGGTGGAGGCGATCGCCGCCCTGAAGACGTTCTTAGGCTAACGCAGCGCGGGAGCGCCGGGGCTAACGCACCCTCAGGGAGCGCCGGGCAGCGCCTTCTCCTTGAGCGGGTGGATCCAGCCCACCACGTCCATGTCGGTGGTGTAGCCCTTCAAGCTGGTCCGGACGCGGTCGAGCTCGAACTTGCCGTTGTGCACCTTGAGCGGGATCTCGGCGTAGTGCTTCTTCACGTCCTGCACGTTGATGTGGTACGGCACGTTCGCCTCGAAGACCTTGGCGTACCACCTGCGGCCCTTCTGGTACACGTCGCTGATCAGCGCCACGTGGAAGTGGCGGGGCTTGGCGTCGCCCACCACCGGCGACTGCATCGACAGCACGTCGCCTGCGCGCGGGGGCACGGCGCCGCCGTTGCGGAAGGCCACGTAGCCGGGCTTTTTCAGGGAGCCGTCGGCGATGTGCTTCACGTCGTCGGCGATGTTGTATTGCATGGTCCAGTCGGCGCCGAAGCCACCGTCCTTGGCGTGGAACTTCTCGCGCACGGTGCGGAAGTAGCGCATCACGAACTCCATGCACTGCTCGATCGAGCCGTCGAAGATCTTGCTCTGGTCGGCGGGCCGCACGGCTTCGTCGATCTTGATGTGCGAGGCCGTGGCGATGAATTGCTGGGTCTTGGCGTCCCAGGCCACCATGTCCTTCTCGAGCAGTTTCTTGAGCGCGCCCTGCAGGCCGGCCTTGGGCACCAGGTGCTTGGCGCCGGCGTCCAGAGAGATGCGGCTCCCGGGCTTGGCGAAGCGACGGATCAGGGACTCGGCGTTGATTGGCAGCATGTTAACGCTATCGCCCGATCGGCGCCCGCAGCCGTTTTAATTCCGTTAATGCTCCCCTCAAACTTCGGTTAAACCCGCGCGGTTTCGACAAGGCCCCGCGGCCCCGGGCCTACAACCATAGAGTCGTTAATGGAGTGTCATCATGACCATCGAGACCCGCATCGCCCAGCAACTCACCGCCGCCGTGAAGGACGGCTTCGTGCGGCAGGGCAAGCGCGGCGGCAAGGCCATCGTGACCCGGGTCGCGCAGGACGAGCTGAAGCTCGGCCGCAAGGTGGCGGAAGGCTTGCTGCCCGACATCATCCAGAAGCAAGGCCTGAAGCTGCCTGCCGGCATGAAGGCCGCCGACATCGCCAACCTGGGCGCCTACCTCAAGCGCCTCGACAACCACTTCGACCTGGCCGGCGCGACCGCCAGCATCCAGACCGCCCTCGCCAAGGGCAAGCTCGACGCCGGCCAACTGGCCCGCGGCGCGGAGCAGGCCCTGTACGCCGACCGCGGCGTGGCGCACCTCGACTTCGCCCGCCTGGACAAGGCGGGCTTCAGCGTGGGGCAGCTCGAGCGCCTGCGCCGCTTCGCCGATTCCCACGCCACCAGCCAGGGCGGCAAGTACCTCAAGGTGGCGGCCCGCGGCGTCGAGGGCGCCGACCTCGTCAAGGCCCAGCAGCTGGTGGCCGGGGCGATCGCCCAGGACGCGGGCCTGGTGGTGCCGAAGGGCGGCGTGGAGGTCAAGACGCTGCTCTCGATCTTGCGCGACCTGGGCACGGAAGATCCGCGCGACGCCAAGGCGATCGTGCAGATCGCCAACCAGGCCTTCAAGACCGGCACCACGGACTACTACGCGATCAACACCCAGGCCACCCGCCACCTGCTGGGCAACCTGGGCGCCGACGCCACCTTGCTGAACGGGATGGAAGTCTCCGACGCCGCACTTAAGGCCGCGCTGCCCAAGCTGGACGCTAAGGTGGCCCGCGCCGAGCAGCTGCGCTTGCTTCGCGACCGCCTGCGCGTGCTGCCCGACGGCCACCGCCAGGCCGCCATCGACGTGCTGCGCCGCTCCAAGGCCAGCCTGACCACCTTCGACGGGCCGCTGGGCAACCACTTCGACGCCCAGCTCCAGGCCCTGACCGGCGGCAACGCCGCGCTGACGGGCCACCTGACCACCGGCATGGCGGTGCAGCAGCGCGCCAACTTGCTCAGCGACTTCGCCAACCTGCCCGCCGACGTCCGCACCAAGGCCTTCGCTGGCTTGACGGGCGCGCCGGAGCAGCAGGCCAAGGCCGCCGTCGACCGCCTGGCGGGCTTCTCCGAAGACCGCTTCGGCGTAAAGGTCCACCGCGCCGTGGGCCAGAGCCCGTTCGCAGGCCAGGGCGCCGACGCCCAGGTGATCGACTGGTCCGTGCAGGGCGTGACGGAGCTTTACAACGGCCTGGAGAAGCTGACAGGCGGCCGCAAGCTGGGCGCCGTGCAAGGCACCACCTACTTCCACCTCTTGGGCGACGAGACGCCGCTGTCCAAGCAGGCCGCCTCGCGCGAGAAGCAGCTGCTGACGCAGTACCGCCCCGGCGCCGGCGCCTACCGCCCCAACCAGTCCGGCCTGATGGGCAAGGAGTTCCGCGGCATGGGCTACCGCACCGAGGTGGGCGGCCAGGAGTACGTGGCGCTGTACGACACCGCGCTCAAACTCGACAACTCCAACCGCGTCGCCGGCATCAGCCGCGGCGAGGGCACGATCGTCCACGAGACCGGCCACGTGGTGCAGTTGGGCGGCAAGCAGGAGCAGCAGGCCATCCGCGAGTGGTCGCTGCTCTCGAACTGGCGCGAGCCGGACCACCAGGTGGCCGACGGCGTCTTCAAGGACGGCTCCAGCTACTACAAGGACCCCGCCGTCGCGTTGGGCGATCGCAAGCTGGTGGTGACGCAGTACGCCGCCACCGACCCGGTCGAAGACTGGGCGGAGTTCTCCCGCGTGTTCATGTTGGACCCGAAGCTGGCCCTGACGGTGTCGCCCGAGAAGTTCCTTTACATGAACAAGGCCTACGAGAACCACTTCACGGGCACGGAGATCCAGGCGTTCGCCCAGCAGACCGGCATCGGCCCGCTAGGGCTGCAGCGCGCCGCGGCGGCGCTGAAGAAGAAGCTAGCTGCGTAGGGGCGGCCGCGGGAAGAACGCACTCGTGCGGCGCACGTAGTCCGCGTAGCCGGGCCGCGCTTCCATGTGCTTCTCCAGCAACGGCACGCCGGAGACGCGCATCAGCAAGAACGACATCACGATCGGCCCGATCACGGTCCAGGGCGCTCCGGACGCCAGGAAGATGCCCCACCAGACACAAAAGTCTCCGAAGTAGTTGGGGTGGCGGGTGAAGCGCCACAGCCCGGTCGTCATCACCTGGCCCGGGTGCCCGGCCTTGAACCGCGCCAGCTGGAAGTCGCCGATCGCCTCGAAGCCCAGCCCCACCAGGTAAAGCGCGACCCCTACCCCATCCAGGATCGAGAATGGATGCGGGGCTGCCGTCAGCGGCAGGGCCACGATCCCGATCAACAGGCCCTGCAGCCAGAAGACCTGGATCAGGCTCTGCCACCACCAGCGCGCGCCGTTCTGCTCGCGCATCGCGCGATAGCGCGCGTCCTCGCCCCGGCCATGGTTGCGGTAAGCCAGGTAAAGCGCCAGCCGCAGCCCCCACACGGTCGTCATGCCGATCAACAGCGGCGATCGCCCGGCCGTCCAGGCCACGATCACGAACCCCAGCCCCCAGAAGATGTCTGCGATGCTGGCATCTTTCAATTTGAGGCTGACGAGCCACAACAAGCTGGTCGCCCCGAGGATCGCCAAGGCGGCGATCATGCGCGCGCCAGCGCCACGCTGGCCCAGACGATCCAGGCGCACCAGAGCGGCCCGCTGACGGCCAGCAATCCGGCGAAGGCGTCCGACTGAAACTGCAGCGCGACGGGCAGCGAGGCCAGCCCGGCGACGATGGCCAGCGCGCGCAGGCCCCTGGGCCAACCCCGCATGCCGGCGGCGATCGCCAGCAGCCCGAGCCCCGACAGGAAGTTGAAGCAGCTATCCAGCAACAAGGTGAACCACAGGAAGGCCTGTCCCCCGCCATGGATTGCAGCCACGGGCCCGAACGTCCCGACCGCGTCGAGCAGCGCCCCGATCCCCACGATCGCCGCCCCCGTGCTGGTCCCGCCGTCGCGCCGTGCCAGCCCGACGCAGAACGGCACCAGCAAGGCCAGGCCCACCGTGAAGGCCCAGGCCGACACCATGGTCGCCCCGGGCGCCGCCAAGCTCTCGGCCAACCACAGATCCACGTGCCCCGGCTTGTAGGTGTGGGGCGTGCCTTGCAGGGCCCCCACCGCCACCAGGTTAAGGACCACCCCGAGGATGCCGCAGGCCGCGGCCAGGCGATGGGCTTCTGTCATGGCGGAATTATACGACGCAGATCACAGGGGGCCCGAAATCCGGCGCTGGAAACCCGCTTCCCGAGTGGAATAACACGTTCTGAGCGAAGATTTAACAAACCCTTTACGTCCCATTGCAAGTCCCAAAATATTAAAGGGCTAATCTAGGAGAACTTAAGAGAATGTAAAGACGGAATCGAAGGGGTATCGGGATGGTTGGGTTCAAGCACATCGTCAACGGCATCGTCTCGCTCGCGCTGCTCTCGGGCTGCGGCCACGCCGCCAACCTGGGTGCCAGCATCAACGCGGCCCACGGCGCCGGCGCCCTGGGCGTCCAGGGCATCGAGGAGGACGTCACGCCGCCCGAAGGCCTGATCGTGAACGTGCCTTCCCACCCGCTGCGCAGCGCGCCCCTGGTCTCGCATGGCAACCAGGCGGACCTCTCCGTCGGCACCGCCGAGACCTACCCGGCCATCACGGGCTTCATCAACGGCGCCAAGAAGACCCTCTGGATCGAGATGTTCGAGTTCGGCGGCACCTACGCCGAGAAGCTGGTCCCGCTGCTGGTGGCTCGCGCCAAGGCCGGCGTCGAGGTCAAGCTGATGATGGACCAGGCCGGCAGCCAGCTGTCGCCCAAGGGCATCCGCCCGTACGTGCAGCAGCTCAAGGACGCCGGCGTGGAGGTGCACTTCTACCCCGCCCGCCTGCGCCGCGACGGCTGGCACTGGCGCTTCAACATCACCCACCGCAAGCTGCTGGTAGCAGACCAGGTCGTGGCGATGGAGGGCGGCACCAACTTCGGCACGTCCTTCGAGAACACCACGCATGACCTGATGGTGAAGTGGCACGGCCCGATCGTGGGCGACCTCTACAAGGAGTTCACCACGGAGTGGAAGTTCGTCACCGGCCAGACCCTGGCCGTGCCCCCGACGCCCGCGCCGGCCGGCGACGTCGACGCCCAGGTGGCCGTGACCAGCGTGCCCGAAGGCCGCTTCGAGATCCGCGACGCCGTGTTCAAGGCGATCGACAACGCCAAGCACGAGGTGCGCCTCGAGCAGCAGTACGTGTGGGAGGACGGCCTGGAGAGCCACCTGATGGCCGCCGTGAAGCGCGGCGTGAAGGTCCGCCTGCTGATCCCCGGCGGCACCAAGGAGAACGCCTTGATGTCGACGCTCAACAACGAGACGCTGCACCGCCTGACGACCGCCGGCGCCGACGCGCGGGCCTACGTCAACCCGGTCACGCCCGTGTCGCACCTGCATGTGAAGCACTACTCCGTCGACGACAACTGGGTCGCCACCGGTTCGTGCAACGGCGACGCCCGCAGCCTGGTCGATCACCAGGAGCTGGACGTGCTGTCCACGTCGCCCGCCTTCGTGCAGGAAGTCCGCACCCGCCTGTTCGAACGCGACTGGGCGCAGGCCAGCCAGCCCTGGATCTACAAGCCCGCCACGGGCATCAACAAGCCCTTCCGCGGCTTGCTCGAGCTGGTCGACTACCTGTTTTAACCCCACGATAAGAATGTAAGTTTCGCGATTTGCCATAACTCCCGCATGGGAGTTGTGGTGAAAAGCACGTTGGCGGCCATGTTGGCCTTGGCCATCGCCGGCTGCGGACAGGCGCCGGCCGCGCTGTCGTTCGGGCAGGCGGCTCCGGCCGCACGGTCGTTCGGGCAGGCGGCCGCGGTCGCCGCTCCTACGGTCTCGGTCACGGCCGATGAGGCGCCCACGGTTCGCACCCTGATCCAGGTGCCCGACGCGCCGCGCCGCCTCGAAGCCCCGGTCCAGACGGGCAACGAGGCGATCCTGTCTGTCTCACCGGCGGAAACGCTGCCCGCCGTGAAGGCCTTCATCCAGGGCGCCCACCATACGCTCTGGATCGAGATGTACGAGCTGGGCGGCACGTACGGCGAGAAGATCGTGCCGATGCTGCTGGAGCGCGCCCGTGCGGGCGTCGACGTGCGGCTGCTGCTGGACCAGGTGGGCAGCGGCAGCAAGGCCAAGGGCATCGTGCCCTGGCAGGCGGAGCTGGAACAGGCCGGCGTGCAGATCGTCTTCTACAAGCTGGGCCTGCGCGACGACCACCACGGCGAGCACCGCTTCAACATCACCCACCGCAAGCTGCTGCTGGCCGATGGCGAGCGCGCGATGGAGGGCGGCACGAACCTGGGCACCGACTTCGACACCTCGGAGCAGGATCTCATGGTGCGCTGGCGCGGGCCGGTGCTGGCCGACCTCTACCGGGAGTTCGGCACGGAGTGGAACTTCGTGGGCGGCCGCCCGCTGCCCTTGCCGCTCGGCCCCTTCGCGCCCGCCGGCGACGTTGATGCCAAGGTCCTGGTCACGAGCACCTGGGAAGGCCGCTTCGAGATCCAACAGGCCGTCTTCCACGCCGTCGACACGGCCCACCGCGAGATCGCGATCGAGAACCAGTACCTGTGGGACGAGGACCTGATCGGGCACTTGCTGGGCGCGCTGCGGCGCGGCGTCCACCTGCGCGTGATGGTGCCGGGCGGCACCGCGGAGAAGCTGACGCTCTCGACGCTTAACATGACGGCCGTCCACCGGCTCACCCTGGCGGGCGCGGAGGCGCGCGGCTTCTACAACCCAGCGTTGCCGGAGGCGCACCTGCACACGAAGTACTTCGAGGTGGACGGCACCTGGGTCTGCGCCGGCTCCGCCAACGGTGACCAGCGCAGCTTCACCGACCACCAGGAGCTGGACGTGGTCTCTACGCAGCCCGCCTTCGTGCAGTTGATGCAGCAGCGCGTGTTCGAGCAAGACTGGACGAACATGGCCAAGCCGTGGAGCTACATCGAGCCCCACGGCCTGGGTCGGCCCTTCACCGGGGTGATGGACCTGGTGGACTATTACTTCTAGCTAGACCTTGCGGCGGTGGACGGCGTTGCCGCCCTTGTGGCCCTGGGCGTTGAGGTTCTTGGCCGCCGGCTGGAACTTCGCGTGTGCCGGGCCCTTGGGGCCGGCCTTTTCCGTCCCCAACGGGGCGGCCACGGCGGCATTCGCGTCGGTTGCGACCTCGTAGCCCGGGTCACCCTCGTGGCAGTTCTTGAAGACCTTGCCGCTGCCGCAGGGGCAGGGCTGGCGACGCATCGCCTTGATCTTGGGCGTGCCGGCCTCTGCGATATCAGTTGGGGCGGCCTCGCCATTAGATGTTGGGGCGGCCTCTACATTAGATGTTGGGGCGGCCTCTACGGCCTTCGGGGCCTGGTTCTCGTTTTCCATGGGATCGCCTCCTTTTCGTGCCCCATCCTCCCATGGATCAAGCCTGCCGGGAAGGCCCGCGAAGGGGGCCAGGCTCGGGTATAATTGCCCCCTACGTCTGGAGGACCTGCTTGAACACCCCCTTGCTGCCACCCCGCTACGAATTGCTCGGTCCCCTCGGTGAAGGCGGGATGGGCGTGGTCTCGTGGGTCTTGGACCGCGAAACGGGCCGCGAGGTAGCCCTCAAGCAGCTGCGCGTGCCAGCGGGCACCGATGTGGCCCAGGCGCGCTTCCTGTTCCGGCAGGAGTTCTGGTCGATGACCTCGCTGCGCCACCCCAACCTGGTGGAGGCGCTGGACTTCGGCGAGGGCCCGGACGGCACGCCGTACATGTCGATGGCCATGATCCCCGGCCACGACCTCACGATGGGCCGCTCCGAGTCCGACGTGCGCAGCTGGCTGCCGGGTGTGGCCGCGGCGCTGGCCTACCTGCACGGGCGCGGCTTCGTCCATGGAGATCTCAAGCCGGACAACATCCGGCTGCAGCCCGACGGCACCGCCACCCTGATGGATTTGGGCCTGCTGCTGCCGGCGGGCCGCGCCGGCGAGCCGATCCGCGGCTCGATCGACTACATGGCGCCGGAGGTGATCCGGCAGGGCGCGACCGACGCGCGATCCGACCTCTACGCGCTGGGCGCCTTGCTGTACCACGCCCTGACCGGCCGCCCGCCCTTCGAGCACGCCGACCCGATCGTGGTGCTGCGCGCCCACCTGGGCACCCGCCCGGCCCGCCTCCAGACGCACACGTCGGACGCCAGCCCGGAAATGGACGCGGCCGTCATGAAGCTGCTGGCCAAGGAGCCCGCGCAGCGCTTCTCGAGCGTCGCCCAACTGCTGTCCGCGCTGGGCATGGAGGCGGTGGTCGACGAGGCAGCCGGCTTGCTGGCCAGCCCCGTGATCGGCCGGGACGAGGCGCGCGCGGCCCTACGCGAGCCCATGGGCAAGAAGGCCTGGCTGGTGGGCCCGGCCGGCGCCGGCAAGAGCCGGCTGCTGGGCGAAGCCCGCGCCGAAGCCCAGCTGGCGGGCTCGGCGACGGTCTGGCTGCAAGGCGCCGGGGCCGACGCGGCCCCGTACCAGGCTGCCCTGCCCCTGCTGCGCGCCCTGGCCGCCGAGGCGCGGGACCGCCAACCTGCGCTGGCCCCCGTGCTGGCGCGCGTGCTGCCCGAGGTGGGCGTGGCCCCGGCGGAGCCGCTGGACGGCGTGTCCGAGCGCTTGCGCCTGCAGGCCACGGTGGCGACCCTGGCGCGCGCCGTCTACCCGAAGGCCTTGTGGCTGGTGGACAACGCCGACGCGCTCGACCCCGCCTCGCAGGAGCTCTTCCAGGCGCTGCAGAAGGAGCAGGCGGCCGATTGGACCTGGTTCTTCGCCGCCGAGGCGGCGCCCGCCGGCGCGAACGTGGTGGCGCTCGAGGCCTTGCCTGACGCGGCCATCGTGGCGATCGCCACGCAGCAGCTCGGCCAGGACGACCTGCCCCCCGCGCTGGTCGAAAAGCTGATCCCGCTGGCCGCGGGCCTGCCTGGCGCCGTGGAGGCCCTGCTGGGCCACTGGATCGAGCAGGACGCCCTGGTGCGCGCCACCGGCCGCTGGCAGGCCAACGGTACCTTCGAGCTGCCCGGCGGCCTGCGCGTGGCGCTGGACGCCCGCTTGACGGCGTTGGGCGAGGACGCGCGCGAGCTGGCGCAAACCGCCGCCATCCTGGGCGCCACCGGCGATCTGCGCTGGCTGGCAGGGATCGCGGGCTTGCCGGACGACCGCTTCTTCAAGGCCCTGCGCGAGCTGGTGGCCGCGGACGTGCTGGGCGCCGACGAGCGCACCTTCCGCTTCCCCCGCGCCGGCCAGGCCGTCGCGCTGACCGCCTCCTGGAGCGAGGATGACCGCCGCCGCCTGAACGACGCCGCCGCCGACTGGCTGGCAGCCGACACCGGCCGCGGGCCTGCCGAGGCCACCCTGGCGGACGCGCTGGCGATCGCCGGCCACCGCCTGGCCGGCCACACGCCCCAGCGGGCCGTGCCCTGGGTGCTGGCCGCGGCGGCGGGGGCGATCGCCCAGTTCACGCTCGAACCGGCCGAAGCGCTGCTCACCTGGGCGGTCGCGCTGCCGGACCTGCCGGCGGGCGAGCAACTGGCCCTGGAGCGCCTGCAAGCGAACGTCTGGCGCCACCAAGGCCGCGCCAAGGACGCGCTGGGGCGCTACGAGGAGGCCAAGCTGCTGGAGCGGCTGCAGGCGCTGGACCCGGCCGTCCTGGCCGAGGAGACCACCAACTACGGCGCGCTCTTGAGCGTGGCCGGCCGCTATGACGACGCCCGCGGCGTGCTGGGCGAGGCCGTGACGCTCGCCGACGGCCGCGGCGACCCGGCCGCC
>JAQBPE010000259.1 GCA_028287685.1 Cyanobacteria bacterium RYN_339
GGCCGCGCCGACCCAGGCCTGGCCGGCGAGCTGCGCGGCCAGGCGGCACTCCTCGAGCGTGCGTGACTTGCCCAGGCCGGGGCCGGCGGCGAGGTGCAACACGCCCGTCTCCAGCGCGTCCCAGGCGGCCAATACGTCGGCGCGGCCGATGAAGCCACCGCCTTGCAGGCCGGGACGCTCGGGGCCTTGGTCTTCGGCGAGGCCCAAGGCGACGAGCACGCCACGGGCGGTGGGGCGCTGGGCCGGGTCCTTCGAAAGCAGCGCCATGGTCAGCGTCGCCAGCGGCCCCGCGAGGGGGGAGGGAGCCTGCATGAGGTGCGCCTGCACCAACTGGATGGGCGTACCGGAGAAGGGCGTCTTGCCGGTCTGCAGCTCGTACAGCAGCACGCCCAGCGCGTACATGTCCGCCGCCGGCGCCACCGGCGCGTTGCGGTACACCTCCGGGGCGAGGTACTCCAGCGTGCCCGCGATCGCCTCGCGGGCCTGCCCCGTCAGCGACATCAGCCCTACGTCCAGAAGGTGCAAGCGCTCACCACGCTTCACGTTGTCCGGCTTCAAATCGCCGTGAACCAACCCCAACCCGTGCAAGTAGGCCAGGGCTTCCGCCAGGTCCGCGGCCACCGCCGCGACCTCGTCTGCCGGCAACGGCCCGGGCGGCAGGTCCGGCGCGTCGACCAGCGCCATGGCGTAGTACGGCAGCCCCGCGTCGGTGCGCCCCTCGTCCAGGGCGGCCGGGAAGGCCGGGTGGTCCAGGCGGGACAGCTTGCGCAGCTCGCCGGCGAACTGCCAGCTGGCCCCCGGCTGGGTGGCCAGCGCCGGCGCCAGGACCTTCACCGCGGCCGCGCGGCCCTCGGCGTCGACAGCCCGGTAGACCAACCCGAACGCCCCGCGGCCGAGCTCGGAGACGTCGCGGTAGCGGGCGGGCAAACCGGGGGCGGGCTGGGCGGCCAAGCGGCGCTCCTCATGTGCTAGACTGGCCTATCGTAGAGTGCCCCTCGTGGGAGGTCAATCCGGCGCCATGCCCACACCCCAGCGCGGCCAGGACGAGCTGGTGGAGTCCACCACCCAGCGCTTCGCGCGGGTGCTGACGTTCTCCACGTCGTTCGCGCGGGCTCGCCGCAAGGAGCTCGACGTGCTCTGGACGGAGCGCGGCAAGCACGGCCCGAAGGCCGAGGAGTTCTGCCGGCGCGTCGACACGCTCGTGACCCTGTGCGGCCGCGGCGAGTCATTTTTGCGCCTTGCCGCCGGCCAGGGCCAGATCCAGGCGCTCGCCACCCTGGCGCAATTCGACCTCAACACCCTCACGGCCGCCACGCGCGGCCTGGATGCCCTGGCGCGCGAGCTCAAGCAGGATCCGCGCGTGCAGGCCGCCGTCACGGGCGTGCTGGCCGCGCCGCCGCCCACGCGCGGGCTGAGCGTGGAAGAGGTCAGGCAGAACACGGGCAAGCTGGTGGGCATGGTCAAGGGCTGGCTCAACACCCAGCCGCCCGTCACCGCGGCCATCCCCAAGCCCAGCCCCACGCCGGCGGAGGCCCCGCCCGCGCCCAAGCCGCTGGGGCCGCTGGAGCAGAAGCGCCTGGCCTTCGACGCGGCGATCGCCCTCGTCCAGGGCGTGCTCGAAAAGGTCTCGCCGCGCCTCATGGTGGTGGGCTTCTCGCTCAAGGCCACCGGCATGCCGGCCAAGCGCCGCCCCTGGGAGGAGGTCCAGGCCTACGTGCCGGACCAGGGCCCGAGCCAGGGGTTGCAGCCGGCCCAGATCGGCTGGGCACTGCTGCTGGCGGAGTTGTTCTTCAAGGAGGCGCGGGCGGTGCAGGTCGCCCACATGGCCGTCACGCAATGGCAGCAAGCGCGCATCCAGCTGGCCGAGGCGCGCGAGCTGCTCGTCGACGTGGACGAGGCCCCGGAGGCGCGCCGCGCCCCGATGATGGACAAGGTGCACCTGGGCAAGTTCAAGGCCGCGGCCTTCCCGCTCAGCCACCTGCACCTCACCTTCCGGGGGATGTCCCCGCTGCAGGAGCTGTTCCCGCCCCCGCAATGACGGCCGCGGCCGCGGGTATGATGCCTGCGATGCCTTCCCGTGCTCGTTCGATCTTGGCCTTCGCGCTCGCGGTCCTGGTGGCCGGGTGCAAGGTGAGCACGCCCTCGCTCGCCAAGGTGACGAAGCCGAGCGCGGCTCCCGCCGTCCTGGCCACGGCCGCACCGCCGGTCGTCGGAGCGGGCATCGTCACGGACAACGGCTCCGGCGTCATCGCCAACAACAGCGCAGGGCTCGCCGGCACGGTCAAGGCGCCCGCGTCGCTGTTGTCGGACGTGGGCTCCGGCCTGGTCACGGACAACGGCTCGGGCATCGTTGCCAACCACGGGGCCGGGCTCGTGGGCAACAACGCGGGCAACTACCGGCTGGCGGCGATCGCCCAGGTGCCCGTCAAGGGCGCGCGCGTGCGCCTCCTGGACGCCGCGGGCCAGCCCGTCGTGGGCGCCGACGGCAAGCCGTTGGAAGCCACGACCGACGCTACGGGCGCCTACCGCTTCGAGGCCGTGCTGCCCGCCCGCAACCTGGTGGTGGCGGTGGAACTGGCCGGCGGCAAGGGCACGCTGGAGGCGATCGCCCCCCCTGCGGCCAAGGACCGCCAGGCCGACCTCGACCTGGTCTCCACGCTCACCTCCGCCTACATCCTGGAGTCCTACGTGAAGGGCCAGGCGGATCCCGGCCAGACGCTGGACAAGCTCCCGGCCGACGTGGAAGCCGCCACGCGCGTCAAGGCTGCCGCCGCCCTGGAAGGCGCCAACGTGCCGCCACCGGCCAGCCTGACGCCCGCCGCCGTGGTTGCCGCCGTGGACGGGCTGCGCAAGGCCGACCCCGCCTTTGATTCGCAGTTGGAGGTCGTCAAGAAGCTGCTGGTGGCCGTCGGCCAGTCCGACCTGGGCGCCGGCCGCCCAGCCAAGGAGGTGCGGCTGCGCGCGATCCGCAACGTGCTGGCGGCCCCGGCCGGCGGCGCCTACTTCACCTGCCCGTCCGACCACCGCGTATGGCGGCTGCTGCCGGACGGCACGCTGGCCACCGCCGCCGGCACGGGCACGGCCCGCGAGGATGGCGCGATCGACGGCGTGGCGGGCGTGGACGCACCGCTGGTCAAGCCGTTCGGCCTGGCGTTGGATGCGGCCGGCCGGCTGCTGATCTTGGAACACCTGGCCGCGGGCGACCGCCTGTCACGGCTGGGCAAGGACGGCAAGCTGCAACAACTCTGGACCGGCAAGGGGCTGTTGGCCGCCGTGCCGCTGGTCGGCGATCAGGTGAAGCTCTTGCTGGCCGACTTGACGTGGGTCCAGCCCCAGAAAGATGGTGCTCCCAAGCTGCTGGGCACGCTCGACGCCACCAAGTTCGCCGACCTCGCCAAGGCCACCGCCTTCGGCGTGGACGCCCAGGGACGCGTGACGCTGGGCGTCCCAGGGGATGCCGCGCGGGCCTTCCTGCTAGACGCCACCGGGCTGGACGGCACGGTCGTGACGGAGGGCGACAACGGCATCGAGCACCTGGCGGTGGAAGCGGGCGGGCGGCTGATCGCCAGCGTCAAGACCGGCGACATCCGCTCCCTGGTGGTCCAGGACGCCGTCGGCACTCGCACCACCCTGGTCGGGACGCTACCAGCCGGCACCTTCTTCGACGCGCTGCAAGGCGCGGCGTTGGCCCCCGACGGTCACGCCTTGGTGGTGCAGCGCGGCACCTTGATTTGCGCCAGCTCCGCCAGCGGCCTCGATCGCGTGGCCGGCCTGCAGGCGCCTCCCAGCGGCGACGCGCGCGACGTCGCGATCGACACGCCTAACGGCATGGCCGTGGGCCCCGGCGGCGAGCTCTACATGTGCGACAAGACCACCCAGCTGATCCTGCGCATCGACCCGGACCAAAAGACCTCCGTCCTTTCCGGCACAGGCGTGGCGGGCCTGGCGGGGGACGGCGGCCCGGCCGTGCAAGCCCAGCAAAACCTTCCCCGCGCCATCCGCATCGACGGCGCCGGCAACCTGTACGTGCTGCAAGGCGGCGTGGGCGAGACGGTGAGGAAGATCGCCGGCGGCGTCATCACCACGGCCTTCAAGTCGGCCGACCACCTGTACATCCGCGACCTGTCGGTCACGCCGGACGGCAAGGCCTACCTGGCGCTCAAGGGTCACAACGATGGCCCCTGCAGCGTGATCCGCATGGCGCCAGACGGCACCACCACCACGATCCTGGCGCCTTCCAAGGACATCCTGGGCGCCGTGATCGGCGTGGCCCCCGACGGTGCCTGTTGGCTGCTGATCGGCGCCCCGGGCAAGCGTACGTTGGTGCGCTGGACCGACGCGGGCGGGCAGCAGGTGATCAAGGAAGACCTGCGCTTCGCCGCCAACTACCCCAACGACAGCAACGGCCTGGCCATCGACGCCAAGGGCCGCGTGATCATGACGCTCTGGGCGGTCCACCAGGTGTTGGTGTACGATCCCGCCACGGACACCCTGACCCAGGTGGCCGGCGTGGGCGGCACGCACTTCAATGGTGACGGCGTCGATGACGGCATCGAGGCCCCACGCTACCCGACGATCGGGCCGAAGGGCGAGCTGTTCTTCTCCGATACGCACCACCACCAGGTCAAGCGCATTCCGGCGGGGGAGTTCTGATGGAACAAGACGAAGCCCTGTTGGCGGATGGCGTCGCCCGGCTCGAAGCCGGCGACCTGGCGGGCGCGGAGGCCGCGCTGCGGCAGGTCGGCGTGGCCTCGTACCTGTGCCGCGACGCGCTGGTGGCGCTGAGCCGCGTGATGGTGGCCGGCGGCCAGCTGGCAGAGGCGCAACGCTGCGCCGAAGAGGCGGACAACCTCGAGCGCGACGCCCGCTCGCTCTTCCAGCTGGGCGCCGTCTGGATGGCCAGAGGCGACGCCACGCGTGCCCGCGGCTTCTTCGACCAGGCCCTCGACCGCCAGCCCGACTTCGTTGACGCCCACATCATGCTGGGCCACGCCCACAAAGCCGTGAACGCAACGGGGCCGGCCATGCGCGCCTTCGAGGAAGCCCTCCGGCACGAGGACGCGCACGCCGGTGCGCGCTACTACCTGGCGGAGCTGTTGTTGGAGCTGGGCGACATCGCCCGCGCCCACACCCAGCTGCACTACTTGCTGCAGCTCCAGCCCGACTACGGCCCGGCGATCGTGCTGATGGGCGACATCGCCTTCCACCACAAGGACTACCGCCAGGCGATCGTGGAGTACGTGCGCGGCGCGCAACGGGGCGCCGCCGACGCCGACGTGCTGCACCGGCTGGGGCAGGCCTTCCAGTACCTGGGCGATCGCTTCCAGGCCCTGAAGGCCTTCGACCGCGCCATCAAGGAAAACCGCCAAAGCTGGCCCATCTACCAGGAAGCCGCCCTGATCTGCGAGGAAATGACCTGGTTCAACCGCGGGCGCCGCTACCACGAGGCCCTGACCTTCGTTCAGGAGTTCCGCATCGAAGCCTATAAGGGGCTGGCGCGCGTCGAAGCGGGCATCCAGGCGACGGGGATGGTCGGCATCGATCCCGCGGGCGCGCCGGAAGACAACTACGACTACCTCGAAGGGCCCTTCGACGTGCCCGACGTGCTGACGGCCGAACAGGCGGAGGCGGCGGTCGCCCAGGCCACGGCGGTCGCGGTGGCCCCCAAGCTGATCGGCCGGGCCGGCCGCGTGGGCGGCGATGCCTTCGGCGTGGGGGCGGAGACCGCCGGCTACATGGCCGATTTCGTGAACGCGCCCGTCGCCCCGCCGCCGCCGCCGAAGCCGCCCGCGCC
>JAQBPE010000264.1 GCA_028287685.1 Cyanobacteria bacterium RYN_339
AGTCACCGTGAACAGCGGGAGCGAGCAGATGACCAAGATCAAGGTGCCGGCGGCGAGGAAGCGCGCCGGGAACTTCATGACCAGCTGGGCCCAGTTGTACCACCAGCCGGAGACGCTGAAGCGCTCGATGAAGCGCGTCAGGCGGTAGGGCCAGTCGATGCGCTTGCCCAGGATGCCCAGCGCGGCCGGCAGCAGCGTGAGCGAAAGGGCCACGGTAGCGAGCACCGTCAGCGAGCCGGCCAACGCCAGCGAGTTGGTGTCGATCAGCCCCGGGAAGAACAGGGCCAGGAAGCCGATCATGACCGTGAGGCCGGAGTAGAGGATCGCCTGGCCGGCGGTGGAAACCGTCTCCGCGACCGCGTCCTCCACGCTCATATCCTTCGCCAGCGCCTCGCGGAAGCGGCTCACGATGATCAGCGAGTAGTCGATGCCCACGCCCAGGCCCACCATGCTGGAGATGGCCTGGGCCATCGCGCTGAGGTTCCACATGTGGCCGAACACGAAGAGCAGCGCCAGCGTCAGCACGGAGGCGACGGCGCCCACCAGCACCGGGATGCCGGCCGCGGCCAGGCCGCCGAATGCGGCCAGCAGGAAGAGCATGGCCAGCGGGATGATGCGGTGCTCCGCGGTGGTGGTGTCCTCCATCAGGACGCGCGTGCCGTCGAAGCCAATCGGGATCTCGCCCGTGACGAAGACCTTCAGGCCGGGGTCTTCCTTCTGCCACTTCTCGATCACGGGCGCCAGGGCGTCGCGCGTCGGGTTCACGAATTGCTCGGCCGCCAGGTTGTCCTTGGCCTTCAGGCCCAGGATGAAGAAGGTGCGGTGGCCGTCCGGGCTGCGCAGCGTGGCGATGGGGTGGTCGAGGAAGGACACGGCCCGGCCCACGAAGGGCTGCGCGGCGGCGGTCTTCTCGAGCTCGCCGAGCAAGTCCTGGAAGGGCTCGTCCTCCAACACGTGCTTGGGGCTGGTGACCGTCACCAGGAAGCTGTATTGGAAGGGGTTGTCGAACTCCGTGCGCAGAAGGTCCGTGGCCCGGGAGGAGCTGCTGTCCGGGATGCCGGCCGCGCCGCCTTTGAGCACCTCGGGCGCGCGGGCGGCGCCGAGGCCGGCCACCACCAGCAGCACCAGCCAGACCGCCACCACTGCCTGGCGCCACTTGTAGAGCCAGACGCCGTACTTGTGGAAGCGAACGGTCATGGGGTGGCCGGATTCGAGATGCACCTGGTCTTACCTCTTGCTTAGGAGGCAGCATGCTACCACGCACCTAGGTGAGGGCCAAGCCGACAAGCAAGGCAGGACGGGCTTTAGCCCAGGACCCGTTTGACGTAGTTCTGCGTCTCCGCGTACGGAGGCACCCCACCATACTTCTGTACCGCGCCAGGGCCTGCGTTGTAGGCCGCCACGGTCTTGGTGAGGTCGCCGTGGAACTGGTCCATCAATTGTTTGAGATACTTCACGCCGCCCTCCACGTTCTGGCGGGGGTCGTAGGCGTTGGTCACGCCCAGGCCCGCGGCGGTTCCCGGCATCAATTGCATCAGCCCCTGCGCGCCGACGGGCGAGGTGGCGTTGGGGTTGCCGCCGGACTCCTGGCGGATCACGTTGCGCACGACCCAGTCCGGCACCTGGTACTTGCCACTCATCTCGCCGATCAGGGTCTCGAGCTCCGGGCCCATGGGGCGGCTGGCAAGCTTGGCGACCGGCGCGGCTTCCACGTGGGCGTTGGGGATGCCCGTGACGGGGGGCGTGAGGTAGGCGCCGTAGGTCAGCAGGGGGCCGCCGACGCCGAGCACGCCCTGGAAGGGGGCCACGGACGCATCACTGTGAGGCGACGCCCCGCCGACGCCACCGCCCAAAAACGGGTTGGGCGCCTGGTGCACGCTGAACATGGCGCCGGCAGGTCCGCCCGCCGGGGCGGCCGGTTCGGGCGCGGGCGGCTTGACCGCGTTCTCCAGCGCATGCGCGAAGCTCTGTTCGAGGTGCTGGTCGAGCTGGTGCACCGGATCCGGCCCGCCGTGGGCGATGTGATCGCGCAGCATCGCATCGGCCTGTTGGACGAAGCGCTGGGGCTGGCGAACGGGATCGGCAAGCGGGTACATCACGCTCATTGTACCCGCCCGCCCCGCCGCTGCCCCGTGCATTCGTCACAGACCTTGACGAACGCTTGGCTGTAACGCACACTGGAGCGTCATTTGCGGGGAGGAACATAATGCCTACGGCACTCATTACCGGCGCATCCAGCGGCATCGGAGCGGCGTTCGCGCGGCTGCTGGCCAAGGACAAGCACGACCTGGTCCTCGTCGCCCGGCGGGCGGACCGCCTGGACGCCCTCCGCGAGGAAATCGTCGCCGCGCATGGCGTGAAGGTGCTTTGTGTGCCCGCCGACCTGAGCCTGCCGGAGGCCCCGGCCGCCATCGCCGCCAAGGTGACGGAAGCCGGCCTGGTGGTGGACATCTTGATCAACAACGCCGGCCTGGGCAAGCACGGCGCCTTCACCACGGCGTCTTGGGAGATCGACCGCAGCATGATCGACCTCAACATCACGGCGTTGACCGCCATGACGCGCCAGTTCCTGCCCGGCATGGTCGAGCGCAAGACCGGCGGCGTGATCAACGTGGCGTCGACCGCGTCGTTCCAGCCCATCCCCTACATGGGGGTGTATGCGGCCACCAAGGCCTACGTGCTGTCGCTTTCCGAGGCGCTGGCGGAGGAGATGGCGCCGCATGGCGTGAAGATCGTCTGCCTGTGCCCCGGCCCCACGGAGTCGGAGTTCACGGCCGTGGCGGAGTTCAAGACGGACATCACGGAGAAGGCGCCCATGATGAGCGCGGAGGCCGTGGCCGCCGAGGGCATCTCCGCCTTCCGCGCCGGCCGCGTGATCCAGATCCCGGGCATGATGAACGCCCTGACGGCCCTGAGCCCGCGCTTCCTGCCGCGCAGCATGGTCGCCAAGGTCACCGGGATGATCTTCAAGCCCAACCGCTAAGGGTAGGTGACGCGGGGCTTGGACTCGTTGATCCAGGCCCGCACCGCCGGGTCGCTGGTGACGGCTGCGAAGGCGCCTACCAGCGCGCTGGCGGTGTGCACGGCGTTGGGATCCTTCTTGGGGATCTGGTCGCGCAGCCGCGCGATCATGGGCCGCAGCTTGGTGATGCGGCGGCGCACCGCCTTGCTGATGTCTTCCGCGCCCTCGATCTGGGCCACCTGCCGGTCGATGTAGCTGAGCTCGTCGAGGGCCTTCTCCCAGTCGCGCGCCACCACATCCGCATGCAAGCGGGGCGCGTGGCCGTAGGCGTCACGGAACCCCCGCTCGTCCGGCGACAGCACGCCGCCCTGGCTCTTGGCGGCCTGGGCGCTGCCGCCACCGCCGCCGCCGCCGGGATGGCAACCGGTAGCCAGGAGGAAAACCAGAAGGAGCGCGGTTCTCTGCATATCTCACCCTACTCCGGGCCGGTGGCCGGCCGCTTCGTCCAACTTGGCCAACTAGCCTGGGCGGGGGAACGGCACGATCTTCGCGGCAAGCGCATCGGCTTCGGCCGGCGTCAGCCCGTCCAATTCCGGCCGCGGGGTCTCCCGCCAGAGCGCCTCCAAGGAGGCCTGCGCCTTTTCGCGATCGGCCGGCTCGCGCGGCGGGAACTCTTCGAGGAACGCCGGCAGCGCGTCTGCCAGGTTCGGCACCTGGCTCAGGTAGCGGCGGGCGGCGGCGTCGGTGTGGAAGTGGGCCAGCCGAACCTGGCGGCCGTCCGCGGACACCAGCAGCCGGGGCTCCACGCCTACCAGCCGGGCCGTGAAGGCTTCGGGCGGCGTGCCCTGGCGGTAGTCGATCAAGCCGAGCACGCGGGCCAACAGCCGCTCGAACGGCACCCAACCGCCCAGCTCCTCCAGCACGTCGCAGGCCGCATCCAGCACCCGGGCGCTGCGGCGGCGCAACACGCCCTCGTCGCGATCCAGGCGCGGCACATGGTCCAGCACCAGCAAGGGGGTGGTCACGTCGCGCACGTGCACGAGCACGTCGTCGCCGTGGGCGAAGCCGACGGCCGCGTACCAGGCGTCTACGCCCGGCAGGACCAGCGCCTTGGCGTCGGGTCCGCCCGGGGCCAAGCTGGCGCGGTGCGGCCCCGCCGGTGGCTCGTCCAGGCCGCGCCAACTCACCTCGCCCGGTGGACCCTGGGTAGCGAGTGCCACCGCCACCTCCGTGCCGTCCAGGCGGAGCACGCCCTGGGCATGTTCCCAGGGCTGGGGCGTGAGCCGGAAGTTGGCGGCCGTCACGCGTTCGCGCAGCAAGGCCAGCTCGCCGTTGCCCAGCCGTGTGATCTGGGGCGCCGCCGCCACCCGCTCGCGCAAGGCCGCCAGGCCGGCCGGATCGGCGGCCGATAGCTCGCGTTCCAATGCCTCGAGCGGCATGTGGCCGTCGTTTTGCTCCAGGCAGTTCACGATCCAGTCGAGGTCCCCGGGTTGCATAGGCCGTCCTCCAACCGGATCATTTTACGGCCGGCGGCGACGGGATGAAACAGGCTAGTTCGCGGTTCTATTGGGAGCGCGCTTTACTGGGCCGGGGCCGTGAGGTCGATCGGCTCGACGGGCGTAGCCAGGACGTCATGCAGCGGATCCACGAAGAGCTTCGTCGGCTTCGAGCGGGCCACCAGCTTGAAGCCCGTCCGCTGGGCGCGCACCGGCACCTCGTAAAGCACCTGGCCCTTGGCAGTGCTCACGACCATCGGCAGCCCCAGGAAGTAGGCGGGGGCTTGCTGCACCACCTCGCCGGTGATCTCGTAGAGGTCCTTGCCCTTCGCCGTGACCTCGATGTTCTCCAGCTCGAAGCCGGGGATCCCAGCGTGGCCGAGCCACTGGTCGAAGAACGGCTCCAGCACCTTGCCCGAAGCGATCTCGAAGGCCTTGCGGAAGCGCGTCAGCGTCACGGCCTCGCCCCGTTGGGCGTAGAGCCCGCGCAGGGCCTGGTCGAAGGCCGCGTTGCCCACCTGGCGTCGCAGCATGTGCAGCACCAGGATCGCGCGTGCATCCACCTGGTCCGGCGTCATGCCGGGCTCGCGGGGGGTGTCGTCGGGCGTCATCAGGCCTTCCCAGATCACGGCCTGCGCCTCGGCCAGGCCCTGGCGGAAGGCCTTGGGACCGCCCAGCTTGGCCTGGTAAAGCTGCGCCATATAGGCGCCGACGCCCTGGGTCATGAAGCGTCGCTCGAAGGGCGTGCCTTCGTAGCGGACGTTGGCGACCCAGGCTTGCGCCAGGCCACGCGCCAGCACCTCATGGGCCAGTGCCGGCGAGATAAGGGCGGCATGCGGCATGGGGATGGCCGCGGGGGAGGCCAGCTCCGGGTGGGCCTCCAACAGCACGACCGCCAGGTGGTGGGTGGCCGGCGCGCCGTAGTGCGTCGTGTAGAAGGCGGCTGTGGCCCGGCCGGACTCCAGCAAATCGACGCCAACGCCCTTGTTCTCGGGGGGCACCAGCGCCGCCAGGCGCGGCTCGCCCTTTTCGCCCTCCATGCGCTCCAGCGGGCCCGCGAACAGGCTTTCGCCGGCGATCGCCGCGTCCGCCGTCCACAAGAAGGTCCAACGGTCTGCTTCCCGCTCAACCGCATGGGGCTCGCCGGCGGCGGACGCCTCCATTCCAGGGGGCAGCACGGCCGTCAACTGGAAGGTGGCGAAGGCGCCATCGGCGGGCTGCGGGTACCAGCCGGCGCGGGCCGGCAGGATCAGCAGCCCGGCTGGCGCCTGGACCGGCAGGTCGCCGGTATAGGCCAGGGTCACGGGCCCGGCGTCCGGCGCCTGGAAGTAAATCAGCTCGTCGGTCTGGACCACGGCCCACGGTTGGTCGCCGGCGGTGGCACCCGCCACCTTGAGGCCCGGTGCCAGGCGCAGGAACACGCGGCGGTCCGGCCCTTGGGCCTCCAGCGTCAAAGTGTCGGAGGCCGCGAGTTTGCCGTTGCGGAGGTCGACGGCCAGGTTGTGGGCCGTCACGCGCACCTCGCCGTGGTCGACGTCGATCGGCTCGCCGGCGACCCAGCTGGCGCCGCGTGGCACGATTTCCAGGTTGAAGCGCCCTTCGGCTCGCTGGCCGTTCGCTTCGCGCGCGGCCAGCGAGAGCCGGCCGCCCAGGCGCTGGCCCAGGTGGTAAAACGGCGTGAACTTCACGTCCCACGCCACCGGGTCGAGCTTGCCCGCCCGCACGTCGTGCCAGCGCCGCTGGAGGAAGGCCAGGGCCGGGTCGCCTTTGGCGGGGAACAGCGGGGCCACGTGGCTCCATTCCCCGGAGCCCAGCGCGTCCTGCAAGGCCTTGGCGAAGGCCTCGTCGCCCGTCGGGACCTTCGCGGGGGCCGGCTGGGTGAACAGAGACAGCGCGATGAGGGCGGCTAACATTCCCCTAGCGTAACAGGTCGTCGACGTTCTGGTAGAGCAGCACGGACTTCTGCATCTCCGACAGCGCCTTGTCCTTGAAGCCCTGGGCCAGGAAGGTGCGCGCCAGCAGGGCATGGCCCTGGGGCGTCTCGCCGGCCTGGAGGTGGCGCTGGCAGTAATCGACGGAGCGGTCGTACCACTTCATCGCGAAGCAGGCCTCGGCCAGGTCGTAGTAGACGGCCTGCAGCGAGCGGCCGGAGTTGAGGCGGATCAAGCCCTCCAGCACCCAGATCGTCTCCGGGAAGCGGCCCTGGCGCAGCATGGCGTGGCCCCAGAGCGCCTGGATTTCTGGATTTCGCTGGTCCAGCCTGTAAGCCTTCTCCGCGCTGGAGGCGCACTGGGCCCAACGGCGCAGGCGCTGGTAAAGCAGCCCCAGTCGGTAATAGGCCTCCACGATGCCTGGATCGGCCTGGATCGCGATCTGGTACTCCGTGACCGCAGCCTCCCACTGCCCCTGGTTCATGAGGTCGGTGGCCTTCTCGAAGACGTCCCCGGCGCGGCGCGGCGCCGTGCTGGGCTTCGGCGGCTCGATGTACTCCTCCGCCCGCACGGGGGGCGCGGCGATCGCCCCCAGCGCCAGGGCGGCGAGCAGCAGGCGAGTGTACTTGGTTGCTTGGGTCATCGTCCTGAATTCCGCATTCTACCAGGGGTTCCGGGCATGAGCATACAGGCTCTTCTTTCCACGCGCGGTGATGCCACTAACTTTAGACGCTGTTAACAGGGCGTTAATCGCAGCTTGACCGGGCTTCGGGCCTGCCCGCGCGATAAGGCTGTATGCAGGTCTCCCCCCTCGCCAGCCGGGTGCTCGCCCCCGCCGCCGCCGCCCCGGCCGCGGCGGATCCGGCGCTGGGCAACAACGCGGACCTGGTGGACGTGCTCAAGCTTCGGATGAGCGCCGTGGGCGATCTGCCGGGTGGCAGCGCGCTGAAGCTGGCCACGGCCCTGGACTCCGGGCTCGATGCCGACGACGCCTACGACATGGCCAGCGCGGCGAACGCGGCGCTGGCGGCGATCGCCCCCGCGCTGAACGAGACCCTGCTGGGCGCGGGCCTCAACGCCATGATGCTGGGTTCAGGCGGCAAGGAGCTGAAGGCCCAGCACCAGGCTTTGAAGGCCAGCATGGACACCTACAAGCAGGCGCCCGACGGCGACCACGTCGATGCCGCCCTGGGCGTGGCCGCCGCCGCCACCAAGCTGACGGTGATGTACCGGACGGCGGTCAACGCCGGCAGCGCCGTCGTGAAGTACGCCTTGAAGGCGGTTGGCAAGGTGCCGGCCCTGGCGGGAGACGCCGCCAGCATCGGCCGCGCGGCCGCCCAGGTGGTTGACTCGCCCGTCGGCGTGGGGCTGCGCTTCGTCAACAAGTGGATCCCGCTGCTGAACGCTACCTGGACGCTGATGGCCTTCCGCACGGCTTACCAGGTCTTCGGCGACCACAAGGCGTCGCACACCTCGCGCACGCTGGCCTGCCTGAACATCGGCGCGTCGGTGGGCGTGCTGCTGGCCGGCATCTGGGCCGGCATGCCGGCCTTCCTGGCCACGGTGGCGGTGGGCTTGCTGTTCGACATGGGCCTGGCGGGCAGCCGCCAAGTGGACGCCGCCGGTGGCCAGATGGACGCCCAGATGGCCGCCGCCGCCGCGGACCCGGTGGCGGGGCTGCAGGCCTTCGGGAGCTGGTTGGTCCGGTTGGGTCGCGCGATGTTCCGGCAGCAGGCGCAGAAGACAGGCGACGCGGTCGATCGGTTGACGCCCAAGCGTCGCGTACCGGTCGCGAAGGACCGGGTGCTGGTCGGTTAAGGAACTGCTAGAACGGTGAAACCAGCGTGATCGGCAGCAGCGACTTCGGCTGGATCCGCCCGGTCGAAGCGCGCTCGTACAGCCCGGTGTAAATCGCTTCCGTATCCGAGGACTTGGCGTTCGCGATCGCCAAAGCCGTGTCCACCACCGGGTCCGCGGCCACACGATCGCTGCCGAACTTGTGGGGGTCGAAGGCATTCCAGGACGCGTCCAGCTCCGCGATGCGCGAATCGACGATCGCCTCGCCCGCCTGGAAGTCCTTCACCTTCTGGGCCAGCTGCTGGAAGAGCTTGGACCTGGTCGGCACGGTCTGGGCCGCCGAGGCGGTCTTGACCTGGCTGGCCTTGAAGAACGCCGCGATGGCACTCAGGCGGTCCTTCTCGGGCGGGATGAAGTTAAATAGGTGCACGGTGCTGATCGCCATCAGCGTGGTGCTGCTGTCTACCGCCGCCAGCGCCGTCTGGTTGCCGGGCGCGAAGACCTGGGAGTAAACGTGCAAGTTGCCGGTGACGTCGGAGCACTCCAGGAAGAAGACCATCGGGGTGTTCTTCACGGGCAACTGGAAGGCGCCGCGTCCGTCCGTGGCGACCCAGTCCGTCAGGGCGTTGCCCTCCACGTCGATCGCGCGGACGCTCAGGGCGTCTGGCCACAGGTACTCCAGCACGCCGCCGGCAGTTCGGCGGATGCCGGGGACGAAGGCGGACACGTTGATGGCCAACAACTGGAACTTCGCCAGCATCGGGGCCACCGGCAGGTACGGGAAGCCGGTCAGCATGCCGCCGTTGTTGGCGACGATGCCGGAGGCGTTGTTCCCGATCAGTTGCGACCCATTGTTGGCGACGATCCCCGAGGCGTTGTTGCCGACCAGCTGCGACCCATTGTTGGTGATGATGCCGGAGGCGTTGTTGCCGACCAGCTGCGACCCGTTGTTGGTGATGATGCCCGACGCGTTGTTCGCGATCAGCTGGGTGGTGCTCGTCTGGCCGGCCACCGTGTTCGGGTCGAACGTCGTGGCGGCGCCCGTCACCACGCTGACGTTGCCTGCTTGGGGCAGCGCGGGCGCGGTCACGGCCAGCGTCAAGCCGGTGGCCAGCGTGGCACCGGTGCGCGTTACGCCCGGCAGGGCGATCGCGGCGCGAGCGGCGACCGCCGTAGCGCCGGTGCTGTCCGCGACCGGGGCCGCGAGATCGAGCACGCCGGATTCCCGGATCGTCTGGGGGATGAGGTCGGGGCCCACGTCCAGCGGCTTGCCGTCGGCGGCGAAGCCGAAGGCGCTGTTGATGTCCGTGGTCGTCAGCGTGACCTCGAGGCGCACGCCCAGGAGCTCGGCGCCCGGCACGGCCACGCGCGTGAAGCCGCCCAGCAGGGCGGTGGGGTCCGCCGCGACGGGCAAGGTCAGCACGTCGCCGTTGAGGGCCAGGCCGAAGGCGCCCTTCACGCCGCTGCGCCAACTGGGGTCGCCGGTGGCGTCCAGCGCCTGGTAGGCGTTCAGCAGCTGCGCGGCCGCCAGGGCGTTTTGCTTCTGCACGTCCGTCCAGCCTGCCGCGCCCGTCTCCCAGGGCGGGGTGCCCTGGCCGCTCCAACCGTTCAGCATCTGGCGGAGGTTGAGGTCGATTTTCAAGTTGCCGCTGCCGTCGCTGCCGGACGCGGAAGCGTCCACGTTCACCGACAGGCCCAGCGCCGTCTTGATCGGCAGGCACGCCAGCGGGGCGGCGCAGCTGCCGGACGCCGGCACGGCCTGCCCACGGGCCCGGTAGAGCTTGGTCAGGTCTTGCTGGTAGGCCGCCGCTACCGCGTCCTGGCCGCCCGGGGTGTAGGCGCCCAGGGCCAGCGAGGTGCTGCCGTCCAACAGGCCGGCGGGCACGTAGACGGCGACGGCGCCGTCGCTGGAGGAAAGCTTGCCGCCGGCCGCGTCGATCCGGATCGCGGGCCCCAGCGTAAGCAAGGGGGAAAGCGTGACGCCGGCCAGGGCCGCCTCGGCGCTCAGGCGCACCGGGGCGTAGCCGCCGGCCATGATCAGGAGGTTGCCCAGGCGTTGGCCTTCCTGGAAGACGGTCTCGGACACGGCGATCGCCCCGTCCTTGATGGGGAAGGCTCGGCCGTCCACGTAGGCGGTGCCGTCCTGGATGGGCTTCCCGTCTGCGCGCAGCACTTTCAGCAGGCGCACGGCGCCGGCTTCCAACGTACCGCGTCCCTTGACCACGCTTTCCGTCGAGGCACCCGGCCCGAACGGCAGCTTGCACCCACTGGTAAGCAGCAACGCCGCCACCAGCGCGCCCGTACGGCAACGCGAAGTGAAGTTAAAGGACATCCGGATCCCCCTCGATCGATCGACCTTCCCAGGATCCAACATACCCATCACCTGGTCGGTTAAATTGAGGTTATCCAGCTAGAAATCCGGCTTAGAACAGCCACCAAATCTTGGTGCGCGCCTTGGCGATGTCGGAGTAGTGCGGCTGGGCCTGCGCGTCCGCGGCGTTGACGCGGAAGCGGTAAGAGCGGAAGCGCGCGAGGTGCTCGATCCGGGCGGTGTGCTCCGTGCTGGCCGTGGCCTCGGGCTGCGTGAGGTTGGCCATGTCGGCGGTGTCGCCCCAGGAGAGCGTGCAGCGCATCGGCGTGACGGTGTGCCAGGTGATCGTCAGGTGGTCCGTGCCACGCTCCTTGGCGCCCAGCGCCGTGATGGCTTCGGAGACCGCGCCGGGCTGGCCGTTGATGGCGTCGGAAGCGGCGCCGTCCGTGCCGTCGGCGTCGAAGGCCTGCACGGTGTAGCGGCCGGCCGCGGCCACGCCGGGGTCGGTGAAGTGGGTGGCGGCGGCGGTGCCGATGGCCATGCCGTCGCGCAGGATGCGGTAGCCGGCCACGCCCACGTTGTCCGTGGCGGGGGCCCACGTCAGGTCGACGTCGCCGGGGCGGCCACCGTTCGCGGCCAGGCCGGTCACGCGGCTGGGGGGGGTCAGGTCCAGGGCGGCCACGGCCGTCAGGGCGGCTTCGGCATCGAGGCCCTTGGGCGCGCTGCCGCTGAAGCCGGTGGTCGCGCGGCCGCCACGCTGCAGCGCGGTCTGGATGTTGCCGGCCGTCAGCTTGGGGAAGGCGGAGAGCAGCAAGGCGGCCGTGCCGGCCACGTGCGGGCTGGCCATGCTGGTGCCGCTCATCGTGAGCGTGCCGCCCTTGAAGTTCAACGAGCCGATGCTGGAGCCGGGCGCGGCGATGTCGATGTAGCCGCCGAAGTTCGAGAAGTAGCTCTTCTTGTAGGCGCTATCCACGCTGGCGACGCCGATCACCTCGTCGCAGGCCGCGGGGTAGAAGTTGTCGCTGACGTTGTCGTTGCCGGCGGCGCAGATGACCACCACGCCCATGGCCTGGACCTTGGCGATCGCCCGCCGGATCGACTCCGAGGAGCTCGGACCGCCCAGGCTCATGTTGATGATCTTGGCGCCGCGGGTGGCGGCTTCGACGATGCCGTCCGCGATGGCCTGGTTGGTGCCCGTGCCCTGGGCGTCGAGCACCTTGATGGGCAGGATCTTGGCATGCGGCGCCACGCCGGCCACGCCCAGGCCGTTGTTGGCGAGCGCGGCGATCGTGCCGGCGACGTGGGTGCCGTGGCCGTGGTCGTCGCTGGCGTCGTTGTCGTGGTTCACCAAGTCCAGGCCGGGCAGCACCTGGCCGGCCAGGTCGGGCTGGTTGGCGGCGACGCCGGTGTCGACGACGGCGATCGTGATGCCTTCGCCCTGGGTGATGCCCCAGACGTCCGGCGCGTGGATCGCGCCCACGCCCCAGCTCAGGTTGAAGTCCGGGTCGGCGGGGGTGCCGGCCACGCGGTAGATGAAGTTCGGCTCGACGTAGTCGACGTCGGGGGCGGACTCCCAATCGTTCACGGCCATCAGCGAGTAGGCGTTGGGCTTCAGCTTGTAGACGTAGGTGTTCGACAGGCCGAGCTGGCGGTCGCGGGTGGCGCCCGGCAGGTCGCGCGCGCCGCCCTTGAAGTGCACGATCAGCTCGCCGGGCACGGCCTCGTCAGGCTGGGTGGTGTTGGCCGGGGCCACTTCGGCGGCGCCCTTGGTCACGGTCACGCCCGGGGCCAGCGCCACGCGCTGGGCGGAGGCGAGCGGCACGGTCACCAGGGTGCCGCCAGCACCCTTGCCGCCGCAACCGGCAAGCAGCAGGGTGGCGATCACGATCGGGAGGTGGCGGGGCATGCGCATGCCGTTACCTATCGTCGCCGGAGGCGCGCGGCTTGCAACATGCCCCAAAGCTTACCAAACGGATAACATGGATTTAAGCACACCCCTGGTCGCCCGCCGGGCCTGCGTTTGCGCCCTTCCACGCGCGGGCATATAGGATCGTGACGGCGCTCATCGCCGCATCCCGTGCGGTTTGTTAGGATTCGGCCATGCTTCGCCACTCCACCTTCTGCCTTCTGCTGGCCGTCCTGCTGGCTACCCCGGCCTCGGCGGCTCCCAAGCCCGCGCCCAAACCGGGGGCGCCGAACACGTCGGTGGACCCCTACAAGGTGCCTCCCGCCCCACCGTTGCCGAGCCTCGACAAGGTGCCGCGGCCGGTGCCGGGCGTCTTCGTCGAGACCACGGCGGAGAAGCCCCGCCTCGCAATCCTCTTCAGCGGCACGCCGCCGGAGTTCACCAACCGCCTGGGCGATGCGCTCGAAGCCACCCACCGCTTCTCCGTCGTCGTCGCCGGGACCGCGCTGGACTCCGCCAAGCCCAAGCTGGTGCCCGGCCTCATGTTGCCGGCTGCGCTCGCCATCCGGAACAGCACCCGCATCGACATGGCCGTGACCTGCACCTCCCTGGCCACGGCCGGCGAGCTGCGGGCCAAGGCGCGCCTGGTCGACCTGCGCACGGGCGAGGTCTCCCGCGAGCTCGCCATCTTCGGGCAGAACTCCGACGTGCGCACCCTGGCCAAGACGTTGGCCCTCTACATCCGCCAGGCCGCCCCGTTGCGCTGCCTGGTCAACCACACCTCGGAAGATGAGATCCTGCTCGACCTGGGCAAGAACGACGGCGTCCAGGAGGAGTCGATCTTCCGGGTCGTGCGCTACCCCCAGAACCTCATCCCGGTGCCGGTCGCCACCGTGAAGGTGACGAAGACCGACGCCTTCCGGACGCACGCGGAGGTCGAAGAAAGCCGCCCCGGCTTCACGATCGCCCCCGGCGACGTCGCCATCGAAGACACCGGCGATCTCAAGATCTAGCAGCTAGCCCTGGTGGATGGCGTTCCAGTCTGCCAGGAGCGCCTTGAACACCGCCCGGAAAATCGCCTGGTCTCGCTCCTTGTCCATGGCACCTACCAGCTGGCGGGTGAGCAGCGGCAGCTCGCGCAGGTCTTGCAGCGCGTCGTTGCTGGGCAGCTTGAGCGTGCATTCCTTCCAGATCGGCTGCATGAGCGTTGCCATCAGCTGGCGGGCAATGAAGTCCTGGAGCTGGGTGGGCATGCCGCCGCGCGCCGCGTCCAGGGCCTCACGCACCCACATGGCGCGGTTGCGGATCTCGCCGGTGAAGCGGTCGGACATGCGGGCGGGGCGCTGGTAGCCCCTGAAGAAAGGCTCGGCGTAGGCGGTGGCGGCACCGGCGCCGGCCCAATAGACCAGGAAGCCCGGCAGGCCGAAGCGCATCCCCAGCATCCCCAGCAAGCCCATGAAGCCGTAGCCGAACAAGGCCATCCCGATCGGCCGCACGATCGTGCGGAAGTTGAACGCCCACAGGCCGTAGAGGACCGTCAGCACCGTGCCCCAGGCGTAGGCGAAGGACCAGAAGCCCTCGCCGGCCCCAAGCACGCGGCCGTCACCGTACCAGTGGCCGTACATCTGGCCCAGCCACACCATGCCGATCGTGGTCAGCATGCCCACCACGGCGATGAACGCCGTGCGGGTGAAGAAGCGCTTGGGGCCGCCGAAGGAGCTGAACATCGGCCCTAGGTCACGATCGCGGTCACGACGATCGCCGCCAGCGCGAGCGCCACGGCGCCCATCTGGATGCCGGCCGCGACGTTGCCGCGTTCGATCTCCGAGCGGTAGTCGATCGGGTCCAACCGGTCATACAGCCGCAGCCCGAAGTAGAGCAGCAGCACGCCGAACAGGGCCCAGCCCGTGGCAGAGACCAGGCGGGTCATGGTGTGGATGACGTTGATGTCGAAAATCATCATGGGGTTTTACCTTCAACGACTCGGAGGGCCGGGATTGCCCGGGGCGTTCCAGTTGGCGAGCCAGTCTTCCAACAAGCCTTGCAGGGTGGACTGGTAGATCGGGAACCCCCGACCATACGGGTCGGGGCTCGCCACGGAATGGGCCAGCTCGATGAACGAGCGCAAATCTGCCACGTCGGCCGGCAGCAGCCCGTCCGTGTTGTCGTTCTCGCGCCAGTCGCGTAAGACCACGTCGAGCACGGCCTCCAGCGTGAAGGCGTCCGCCTTGGCGGGGGCGCCGCCCGGCAACGCCGTGACCACGTCGTTGCGGACGGTGGCGATGGTCTTCTTGAAGAGGTCCGCCGTCTCGTCGGGGACCCGGCCGTAACGTGGCATGCTTACCATCCAATCTCTTGGACCGCCCGCACGACGGCGTCGGCGAGGCGATCGAGGAAGAAGTGCTCCTGGGCGCCGATGAACTGGACCGCCTGCCCGCCGAACTGGCGCTTGAAGCGCGAGAAGCTGGCGTACAGGTGGTCGGGCCGGCCGAAGGGGTCGAAGCCATAGAAGTCGTAAGTATCGCAGCCCGCCGCGTGGGCGTGGCGGATCGCGGCCCACTGCAACGCGTAGCCGGCCATGCGGTTGCGTTCGAGGCCGGTGACGCCCCCGTAGAGGTAGGTGGCCCGTCGCCCGTGCGTTACCATCAGGTGCGCCCCCAGGAACTGGTCGCCGTGCCAGGCCACGTGCACCGTCGGGTTCAACGTATCGAGCAGCGTGGCGAAGAACGCGCGTGGCTCCAGGAAGAAGCCGTGGCGCATGGCGGCCTGTCCAAGCGCTTCATACAGGAGGTCCAGCCCTTCGCCTGGCGGCAACGCTTCCACCACCACGCCCTTGCGGCCCGCGAGCCGGACGTTGTAGCGGCCCTTGGGGTGCATCGCCGCCAGCACCTGCTCGGGGCCGGGCGTGAGGTCCAGGTAGAGCGTCTCGCTGGGCAGCAGGTCGACCGGCGCGCGCTTGAAGGAGCGCAGCGGCCTGGGCGACGGAGGCAACAGACGCGGCTCCACGCGCCAGGCGATCGCCCCGCGCCGGGTGGCGACTTCCGCGAAGGCCTCGTGCAGCACGCGCATGCCGGCGTGCGCCAAAGCCTCGTCGGCCCACGGCAACACCGGCCCCTCGGGCGAGACCAGCAGCCCGCCGGGCAGCGGGGCCGCATAGGCGATCGCCCCGCCCACCAGCCGCTCGCCCTGGTACACGCCCAGGTGCATCACGTCCAGGCCTTGGGCTCGCTTGAAGCCGGCCCAAGCGATGCTCTGCATGAACCCGCTTTCGGGGGTTGCGGCGACCAGCGCGTCCCACTCGGCGGCCAGGGCGTGGCCGGGGGCCAGCTCCGGCAACTCCCGCGCGATGAGCAGGGTCATGGCTTGCCGCCTGCGTGCATGAAGCGCTCTTGCAATTGCCGGTAGGTGGCCATGGTCGAGGGCAGCTTGCCGATCTGGCCGTAGATGTCGTTGTACGTGGCTTGCGCCCGGTTCAAGGCGTCGTTGGACAGCTGCAGCGCGGTGGCGCAACTGACGTTCTGCGTGCCGTAGGTGACGGACGAGCCCATGCCGTCGCTCTGCCCGATACTCGTGTACTCCGCGATGTCCGCGCGCAGGCTGGAGAGGTCGGCCTGGTAGTCTTGCAAGCTCTTGGTCAGGCCGGCGCGGGTGGCCTGCTCGTCCTTGGTCTGCTGGGCCAGGTGGTGGGTGATCACGTCGCGCAGGGCGGGCGTGTAGGGCAGGGCGGCCGGCATGGTCAATTGCTCGTTCTGGAAGAAGCCCCGCACGGGATCGAGGTAGACGTAGCTGCCTTGCTCGGTCTCGATCGCGAGCGCGTTGCCGTTGATCATGATCCACGCGCCGTTGAAGAGCTCCTGCGCCCCCGGCGTCGGCGCTCGGGCCGTGGCAGGCGTGGTGGTGGGCTGGCTCGGCAGCTTGAAGGTGGCGGTCTCCAGGCGCTTCGCCATGGTGCGCACGTTGGTGGCTTCCGCCACGTCGTCGGCGCTGCCGGGCATGAACGAGAGCCAGTCCATCCAGTAGATCCAGCGGTCCTTGGCGTCGCCGGTGGCTACCAGCCCCTTGCGCTGCCGGTCCAGCTCGTGGGCCAGGCGCCACATCAGCAGGGGCTGTTGGGCCACCGACAAGACGGGTTGCCCGGAATCCCGGTCGAAGAGCGTCATGGGGCCCTTGTCGATCACGAAGAAGGCCTTGTCGTTCAGGTCCATGACCAGCTGGCCCTTCTCCGTCAGGCCCACCTCCGGCGTGAGCCGGTAGACGACTTGCAGGTCCTCGGGTTCGCCGAACGTATCGCCGCTGCCCACGCCCGGGTTGGTGCCGCTGCCGCTGCCGCTGTGGTAGGTGCCCCCGCCGTAGTAGTGGGTGTGGTAGACGCGGTAGTGCGGCACGTTGACCACGTAGCCCATTTCGTCCACCGCGTGGCCCCGGCCGTAGCTGCTGGTACGGAAGCCACCATGCGAGGCGATGCTGGGCGGCTCGAAGGTGGAACTGGAACTGCGACCGGCATGCAGGAAGCTGCCCGCGTGGCCGCCGGCGGAGGCGCCCTTGCCGAACACGCTGTCCGGGAAGGCCAGGTTGCCCACCACCACGACCACCATGACCACGGCCAACACGCGTGCGCCCACCCGGGCGATGTGTTCCAGCGCGGGGCCGGGCTCGGCCAGGGTCTGCTTCAGGAGCTGCAGCTCGCCGACGAACAGGGCGGGCAGCTCCTTGGCGCGGGCCAGCAGGCGGTCCACCAGCCCGGGCAAGTCGACCGCGGCCAGGAAGCGCGCGGGGGCCTCCAGGAAGCTCGCGACCATGGTCCTGGTGGGCTCGCGCTGGAGGCCCGGCATCAGGTCGAGCACGCGCTCCACCAGGGTCTCCTGGTCGGCCTGATCGAGGCGCGCTTCGGCGAGTGCCGTGCGGATCGGGGCGGGCACCAGGGCCAGCCCCGCGGGCACCGGGCCCGTGCCGGCGCCGAGCTCGGCCGCCAGGGTATCCCAGGCCGCGTCGGGCTCGCCCACGGGGCCGGGGCGCTGCAGCAAGGTGAACAGCACGGCGCCGTCGTCGCAGGGGGCCGTTTCCTTGGCCAGGCGCTCGTGGTCGGCCGGGAAGAAGGCGAGCCGCCGGAGCTGGGCCGCATCCCGCAGCGCCCGGCGCGGGCCGGGCAGCGCCACGTCGAACGACGGCAGCGGGGCCGGCGAGGCCACGATCATGCCCCAGTCCGGCCCGTAGCCCTGGGCCTGGAAGGACGGCAGGGCGAAGCGCAGCGGCCGGGCGTGCAAGCCCGCGTGGCGCAGGCCATTGACCATGGCCCAGTAGGCCTCCGGCGTGGCGCTGGGCGAGGCGGCGTTCAGCGACAGCACGCCACCGGGCGTCAGGGCGCTCGCCAGCCGGGCGTACCAGCCCACGGTGTGGAAGCCGGCGTCCGTGGGCGTCTTGGGCCACGTCAGGTCGGAGATGATCACGTCGTAGCGGCCCGTGCAGGCTTCAACGAAGGCCCGGGCGTCGCCCACGTGGACGCTCACGCGCGGGTCCGCCAGGCTCCGGCCGTTGAGCTCGGCCAGCTCCGTGCGCGCCAGCGCCACCACGCCCGGGTCGTAGTCCACCAGATCGACGTGGGCCACCCGCTCGGCCTTCAACAGCTCGCGCAGGGCCAGGCCGTCGCCGCCGCCGCAAACCAGTACGTTGAGGGGCGTGGGCACGGCCGCGAGGGCGATCGCCAGGGCCGGCAGCGCCAGGACCTCGTGGTAGATCTGCTCGTCTCGGCTGTCGAACTGCAAATCGCCCCCGATGTAGAGGGCGACCGATCCATCTGATGCGGCTTGGAGACGGTGGTGGTTGGTCACGCGGGCTCCTGCGGGGACGCAAGCAAGCGACCCACGCACTATAGCACAACCCCTGGCGGCCCGTCGCCATGGCAAGCCGCTTGCGCTAGCCTTGGGGGCATGCGCACCGAGCAAGATTCCCTGGGCGAGCTGGCGCTGCCGGCCGACGTGTATTACGGCATCCAGACCGCCCGGGCGGTGGCCAACTTCCGCATCAGTGGCCAGGGCTTGCCGGTGGCCATGATCCGGGCCATGGCCTTGCTCAAGCAGGCGGCGGCGCGCACGCACCGTTCGCTGGGCGAGCTGGAGCCGCGCCTGGCCGACGCCATCGAGGCGGCTGCCGGGGAAGTGCTTGCCGGCAAGCTGGACGCCGCCTTCGTGGTGGACGCCTTCCAGGCCGGTGCCGGCACCAGCTTCCATATGAACATGAACGAGGTGATCGCCAACCGCGCCAACGAGCTGCTCGGCCGGCCGCTGGGCTCGTACGACCCCATCAACCCCAACGACCATGTGAACATGGGCCAGTCCACCAACGACGTCTTCCCCAGCGCCATGCGCCTGGCCGCGTTGCTGGAGCTCCCGGGCCTGGAACGGGCCCTGGACGCCCTGGGCGACGCCCTGGCCGAACGGGCCTCGGCCTTCGCGCACGTGATCAAGTCCGGCCGAACCCACCTCCAGGACGCGGTGCCCGTGACGTTGGGCCAGGAGTTCGGCGCCTACGCCCTCACCGCGCGCCGTTGCCGCGCCAAGCTGCGCGCCGCCGCGGACGCGTTACATGAATTGGGGTTGGGTGGCACCGCGGCCGGCACGGGCCTGAACACCCTGCCGGCCTACCAGGCCGCCGTCGTGGCGGAGCTGGCGGCCTTGTCCAAGCTCCCGCTGCGCCCCGCGCCGGACCTGTTCGAAGCGATGCAGAGCCTGGCCCCGATCGGCGACCTGTCCGCCGCCCTGCGCGGTACGGCGCTTGAGCTCACGCGCGTGGCGAATGACTTCCGGCTGCTGGCTTCCGGGCCCCGCACCGGCTTCGACGAGCTGCTGCTGCCGGCCGTGCAGCCCGGGTCGTCGATCATGCCGGGGAAGATCAACCCGAGCATGGCGGAGATGCTGAACCAGGTCTGTTTCCAGGTGTGTGGCCATGACGCGGCGATCGCCCTGGCCGTCCAGGCCGGCCAGCTGGAGCTGAACGTCATGATGCCGGTGGCCGCCCTGAACCTCTTGAACGCCATCACCTGGCTCGGCAACGCCGTCGACGCGTTCACGCGGCGTTGCGTCGTGGGCGTGTCCGCCCGGGAGGCGAGCAGCCGCGCGCATGCCATGAACAGCGTGGGCCTCGCCACGGCGCTCAACCCCTTGATTGGTTACCAGGCTGCCGCCGAGGTGGTGAAGCAAGCCGTCAAGGAGCAGCGCTCGATCGTGGACGTCGTGATCGAGCAGGGGCTGATGACGCCGGACCAGGCTGCCCGGGCCTTCTCTCCGGAGACGTTGACGCGTCCGGGCAAGCTCCAAAAGGAATGACCCCCCTCCGGGTGGAGGGGGGCCGGTTCGGGCTTGGGTTTTAAAACCCGAGGGCCGTCAGCGTCGCCGGGGTGGGCTCGCCGTCGACCGGCAGGCCCTTGGCCGCCTGGAAGCTGCGCACCGCCGACTTGGTCAGCGGGCCGTAGTTGCCATCCCAGTGGCCGCCGTAGAAGCCGTGGTTGTAGAGCGCCTTCTGGAACATGCCCACGGTCAGGACCGCGGTGGCCTTGGCGACAGGGCCTTCCGCCTTGGTGGCTTCGGGTGCCTTCTCCATGGGCTGGTTCGCCAGGGCGGCCGCCACGGTCGGGGCAACGGGGGCCTCGGCCTTGGGCAACTCGGCCTTCGGCAGCTCGGCCTTGGGCGCTTCGACGTGGGCCGCGGCGGCCATCACCTTCTTGTTCGCCTTCACGGTCTTGGTGGCGACGGCCGGCTCGGCGACGCTCTTCTTGGTCTTCTTGGTGGTCATATCTATAGGTCCCTTCAATCACGCTAGGGGGGTGTGCAAAAGCGCCCTTATGTTAGCCGCATTCCCTCGGGCCTGTTGTGATGGCGGGCACCAACGCCGCAAACCCCCGTGCCGTTAAATTGTCACCATGTCCTTGATTCCAAAAGCCATCGAGCGTGCGTTCAGCGCGGGCCCTATCCATGTAGAACATGCGCTGCGCGTATGGGATCGGTTCCGCCGCCACCGGCCGCTGGGCGATCTCGCGTTCCGGCGCTACGAGGAGCTCTGCTGCATCGCCCTCCTTCACGACACCATCCGCTCCGGTCAGGCCAGCGAAGATGAGCTTTACGCGGAGTTCGGGCCCTTCGTGGCCGGCGGCGTGGCGCGCACCAGCCGTCCGGAGCCGCCCGACGTGGCGGACGATCCGGACCTCCAGCTGATCATGATCCTGGATCGCGTGGACACGCTGTCCGCGGAAGCCGCGCTGCTCGACGCGCCGGAGCTGGCGCGCCGGGCCGATGAACTGGAGCACCGCTGCCTACCCTTCGCCCATGCGCTGTCCAGCGTGTTGGCCCGCGAGGTGGTCTTCCAACTCGACGACCTTCGCCGCCAGCCCCACCTGATACAATGAGCGCATTGTAGAAGGAGACAAACATGAAGTTTTTCCTGGACACCGGGAACATCGACGAAATCAAGCAAGCCGTGGCGTGGGGCCAGGTTGACGGCGTCACCACCAACCCCTCGTTGGTGGCCAAGGAAGGGCGCGACTTCAAGCAGCTCGTGCTCGAGATCTGTGGCATCACGTCCGGCCCCGTCAGCGCCGAGGTGATCGCGCTTGATTACGAGGGCATGCTCAAGGAAGCCCACGAGTACGCCAAGTGGGCGCCCAACGTCGTGATCAAGCTGCCCCTCACGGAGAACGGCCTGAAGGCCGTGAAGTCGCTGAGCGGCGAGGGCATCAAGACCAACGTCACGCTGTGCTTCTCGGCCAACCAGGCCCTGTTGGCGGCTCGCGCGGGCGCGACCTACATCAGCCCGTTCGTCGGCCGCCTGGATGACATCGGCCAGGACGGCATGGTCCTGATCGAGGAGATCCTCGACATCTATTCGAACTACGGCTACGAGACCCAGGTGCTGGTCGCCAGCGTGCGCCACCCGATCCACGTGACGCAGGCCGCCCGCCTGGGTGCGCACGTTGCCACGATGCCGTTCAAGGTCTTGCAGCAGTGCTTCAAGCATCCCCTGACGGATCTCGGGATCGAGAAGTTCTTGTCCGATTGGAAGAAGGCCGAAGCGGTCGCGAAATAGGCCGGTTATCCGGAATCCAGCGGGGGGAGGTCGTTGACCTCCCCCGTTATGTTTCGTTACGAAACGGCCCCACGCGTTGACTTTCCAGACAAGCGAGTGATAATCTTTTTCAACTTGTAATGAACGTCACATACACTCGCCTTAATCTTCTATCTAACGGAGGCAGCCGCGTGGCCGAACCCACTTTCGCCCAGACGACTCCGCATGACATCGCCGACATCCCGGCCTATGTGATCCAGCCGCGCGGGTCGAACAACCGCTACCACGCGCCGCGGCTTTCCCGGACCGCCCTGAGCCTGCGCGAGCTGCGCGATCTGCACCGCCGCAGTTGGGGCCAGCGCCTGGTCGAGGGCTGGCGCCGCCAGCAGGGCCAAGCGCCCACGACCCCGGACGAGCTCGTCACCGAGCTGCGCTACCAGAGCACCGCTCGCGCCCCCATCTACCGCCCGGTGGGCGCTGCGCCCACGGCGTTGCACAATAGCTACCCCGAGTTGAAGCGTCCGTCCCGTGCCCGCCGTATGGCCGGCAAGACCGCCGTCTTCGCCGCCCTGTGCGTCTCCGCCGGCGCCCTCGGCTGGACGATCGGCTCCCAGATGCAGCCGGCCCAGGCCAGCTCGCCCCGCATGGTGCCCGCCAGCGTGTTGATCGCCGGCCAGAACCTGCCCACCAAGTTGCCCAAGATCGAGCAGAAGGCCCCCTCCGAAGGCGGCCTCGAGCAGGGCCACCGCGCCGGTCGCCTGAGCTACGTCGTGGCACCGGGGGATACCTTCGCCAGCATCGGCCACAAGTTCGGCCTGACGCCGCGCACCGTGCGCCTGATCAACGAGCTGGCGCTGGGCTCCCGCCTGCGCCCCGGCCAGAGCCTGACCATCACGCCGGCCGATGGCGCCATCATCACCACCACGGCCGGTGAGACCCTCGAAGACGTCGCCACCCGCTACGACCTCAAGGTCCCCGCCCTCGAGGCCGCCAACCCGGGCTTGAAGGTGCCGCTGTCGCCCGGCACGTCGCTCTTCCTGCCTGGCGTGCAAGAGCTGAAGGCCGCCGTCGTGGCGAGCCGCGGCTACCGCACCTCCGACAAGAACGATGGCTCCGGCAACCAGCGCCTGGTGGCCTCGCGCAGCCTGATCGGCCAGTTCGGCAACCGCGTCGGCTCGCTCAGCTGGCCCGCGGCGGGTCAAATCTCCTCGCCGTTCGGTATCCGTGGCTACTCGTTCCATCCCGGCATGGACATCTGCAACAACGTCGGCACCCCCATCCACGCCGCCAAGGCGGGCACCGTGATCTCCTCCGGTTGGATGGGCGGCTATGGTTACGCCATCGACGTGGACCACGGCGGCGGCATCGTGACCCGCTACGGCCACTGCTCCAAGCTGTTGGTGACGACCGGCAAAAAGGTCGACGTCGGCGAGCAAATCGCCTTGATGGGCAGCACGGGGTACTCCACGGGCCCGCACGTCCACTTCGAGGTCCGCATCCAGGGCCGCGCGGTCAACCCGGCTGGGTTCTTGTAAAGCGCCTCACCACTTATGACATCAGAGATCCCGCATCGTTACGGTGCGGGATCTCTGTCTATTCTTACACTGCGCCAGTTTGAGCATATGCGTCGTTGCCGACATAGGCGAAAAGATTTCAATAAATCGGCGCAAATCCCTTTACAAAGCTTCGTCGCCAGGTTAATATCCCGCAACTATCCGTTATGTGTACCTGAAAGGGGAATTGAACCGTGAACAAGGAAGAGCTGGTTAAGATCGTTTCTGAGAAGGCCCGCATCACGCAGAAGGACGCGCACGAGCTGATTGGCACGACGCTGGACTGCATTACGCACGCCCTCTCGAAGGGTGATAAGGTCACGCTGGTGGGCTTCGGCACCTTCCAGGTGCGTGAGCGCGCTGCGCGCGAGGGCCGCAACCCCCGCACGGGCGCCGTCCTCCACATCGCCGCCAAGAAGACCCCGGCCTTCGCGCCCGGCAAGCTGCTCAAGGAGCGCGTCATCGCCGGCGGCCGCAAGCTGGTCGGCTCCCGCCGCTAACCCGCTCGGTGGCGCCGAGGGGGCCTAGCGGCACATCGTTAGACCCCTCCGGCTCCACCAGGTGAGGAAGCAAAGTTTACGATGGCCCCGTCAATGGCGACGGGGCCATCGTCGCGCTTGGAACTGGCGAAGGCGACGGCGAGGGTTCCGAATACGTGAACGTCACCCCGCCCGGCTGACCCGTGAACTGGATCTCCCGCGGTTCCGTCACGCTCAGCAAGACCCCCTGCGGGTCGGGCCGGTCGAACGCACGCACCACCCAGAAGTAGGGGCGGTCGCGTATGGGGTGCCCTTCGTGCCAGGCGATCTTGGTGGTATCGAGCTGGGTGACCGTCCCAAACGCCGTCGTCCCCACCGGTTCCATGCCCGATCGATCGAGGCTCACGATCACCTGGTAGGCCAGCGCCCCCGGTACGGGCGTCCAAGCGGTGGCCGGGGCGGCATCACCGCCGGGCGAATACCCCACCACGCCCTGCGTGAGCTCGCCGCACGCGGCGCTCGCCATCACCACGGCCAGGAACAGCCATTGCCCAAACGTCCGCTGCATCGCACACCTCCCCGAGCTTCCATGCTCGCTCGGCCGGCGGCTGGGAACTACGGCCCGATCGCCCAAGCTCGCTGGGCGGCGTGTACAATGGACAGCATTATGGAAACCCAACTTGCCAGCCGCATCGACGGCAAAGCCATCGCCGCCGATCTCCGCGCGTCCCTGAAAGACCGCGTGGACGCCCTGCCCGGAAACGCGCGCCGGCCGGGCCTTGCCGTCGTCCAGGTCGGAGCGGATCCGGCCTCCTCGGTCTACGTGCGCAACAAGCGCCAGGCCTGCGAAACGATCGGGTACGCCAGCTTCGGCCACGAGCTGCCCGCCGATACCAGCCAGGCCGATTTGCTGGCGCTGGTCCACCAGTTGAATGCCGATCCCGCCGTGGACGGCATCCTCGTCCAGCTCCCTTTGCCCACCCAGATCGATCCGGACGCCGTGATCGGCGCGATAGATCCGGAGAAGGACGTGGACGGCTTCCACCCCTTCAACCTGGGGCGCCTGGTATTGGGACAGCCTACCTTCGCCTCCTGCACGCCCGCCGGCGTCATGGTCCTGTTGGAACGGTCGGGCGTCTCATTGAAGGGCAAACATGCCGTGGTGGTCGGTCGCAGCGCGATCGTGGGCAAGCCGATGGCCGCCCTGCTGCTGAACGCCCACGCCACCGTCACGATCTGCCACTCCCGCACGCCGGACCTGGGAGCCATTACCCGCCAGGCGGACGTGTTGATCGCCGCGGTGGGCCGCACGGGCATCATCACGGGCGATATGATCAAGCCCGGCGCGGTGGTGATCGACGTGGGCATGAACCGCGACGATGCCGGCAAGCTGTGCGGCGACGTCGAGTTTGCCTCCGCGCAGGTTGTGGCCGGCCAGATCACGCCCGTTCCCGGCGGCGTAGGGCCCATGACCATCGCGATGTTGATGGCCAATACCTGGGATAGCTACCAAAAGCGCTGTGCGGCCGCGCCGTAGGCGTTCAAAAGATAACCGCCGGCCCCTGAGGACCGGCGGTACGACTTGGTTAAGGCTTACTGGCGGGGAACGCCCTGGAGCTTCAGCAGCTCCTGCTTGAGCACCTCCACCGTGTTCGGTCCGACGTACTCGTTGATGCCGAACGAGCCGTCCGCCAGGCGGTAGCTCTGGTGCAGGCCGTGGTCCTGCTTGAACTGGGTGATGGCGGCGACGAACGCCTCGTCCGTCATCGGCTGGCCCTGCGCGTCGCGCAGATCCTGGCCGTTGGCGTCCGTCTTGAAGTACGAGCCCGACAGGGGCAGGTCTGTCACGGGCTGGCCGTTGCCGAGGTGCGGCTTCAGCTGGCCGGACTTGATCAGCAGCGTCAGCGCCTGCTGGATCTGCTGCACGCTCTGGCGGATCTGCTGGGCTTCGCCTGCGTTGGCCGCCAGGGCCTCCATGCCGGGGCCGAAGACCTTGCCGCGGAATTCACCCTGGTACGAGTCCAGCTCGTCCATGAACGCCGCGATGTTGGCCTTGGCGTCCGGCGTCACCTGCGCGTTGGGCTGCATCAGTCCGAACTCGCGGCCAACCTGGAACGCGTCTTGATCGCTCAGGTTACGGTTGGTGCGCGTGGGCGACACATCGGCCAGGCCCACGTTGTTGCCCACGCCCGGCGGGGGCGCCTGTGGAATGGGAGGCAGCGGGTTCGGAACCGCGGGGATTTGGTTGTTCGGCTGCGCCGGGGGCCACTGGTTGTTCGGCAGCGGGTTGTTGGGCTGCGCATTGTTCGGCTGCGCGGGCGGCCAGGCCGGCACGTTGTTGGCCGGCTGCGGCTGGGGCTGTGGCTTGATGGCCGGCTTCGCACCGGGCATCTTCAGGACCTGGCCCGGCTGTAACAAGTTGGGGTTGTCGCCGATCGCGTCCTTGTTGAGCGCGTAGATCTCGGTCCAGCGGTTGGCGTCGCCCAGCTGGTCGCGCGCGATCTTCCACAGGTAGTCGCCCGGCTTGACGCTGTAGCTGCCGCCGGCCTCGGCCGTGCCGGGCGTGGCGGTGGCAGGGCCCGGGCTGGGGATCATCGGAACGTCGTCACCGAGATCGGCAGGCGCGGGGCCGGCAGCCTGCGTGTCCAGCTGCCGCATCATCTCCATGAGCTGCTTGTCGATATCCATCAGCTCTTTGCGGAGCGCCAGGAGCTCGCCGCGCATGTCAGGCGATGCCGTGACGGAGGCCGCGTTGGCAAGGTCGTTCGGCGTCGCCGAGATGCGCGCCATGTCGGCCGGCTGCACGGGTGCGGCGGGCACGGCATTAGCGTTGGCCGCTGCCGCGTTGTTCGGGACGACGCGGTTCCCGAAAAGGGCCCCGTAATTGCTGGAGACATTGTTCGACATGGGGGGTCCTCCCGTTGCTGAGGGTGAAGTCCGTCATGTATTCATATAGTTAATGCCGGGCTGCAACTTGTCGGGCAATCGGTTATTGGTTCGCTAAATTTGCGAGAAATCCGATCGCGGTGCCAAGGATCTTGTGCCCCAGCAGGCGGCCCTTGAATCTAGCGCTCTAGCTGCAGGCGTCCCGTACCGCGGCCACGATCGCGTCGGTGGGAGTCCCCGGCCCGAATACGGCGTTGACCCCAGCGGCCTGCAAGGCCGGGACATCCTCCGCGGGGATGATCCCGCCGCAGAACACCAGCACGTCGCCGGCCCCCTGTTCCTGGAGCTTGCGGCAGATCTCCGGCACCAGCGTCATGTGGGCGCCGGACAGCAAGCTCAGCCCGACGGCATCCACGTCCTCCTGGAGCGCGGCGGCGACGATGTCGTCCGGCTTCTGGTGGAGGCCGGTGTAGATGACCTCCATCCCGGCGTCTCGCAGAGCCCGCGCCACCACCTTGGCCCCGCGGTCATGTCCATCGAGGCCGGGCTTGCCGATCAAGACGCGAATTTTGCCTGCCATTGCCTTGTTTCTCCTCGGTGGTGGGGGTGCAAACATTGTAGCAGCAACGGCTGAAATCGAAGTAAAAAACGGATCGTTGCAACACGCTGGTTACAGGTGTACGACTGCTTTGCATGCTAAAGCATGTCGGGCCTTTTCCACGGCCTGAAAGTCACTTGGTTCTACAAGCAGGCGGATATTACGTCACCCAGGTGGTTAGAAAAACCACTTGCTTCTACATGTGGGCATCCCACACGCATGTGCGAAACATGCAAGTTGCTTGTAGTTACATGCATCAGACCTGGAGCTGCCAAGGTGTCTCGCTTGTTAATGCATGTGAATCGGCATTATGTGAATGATGTAGGGTTGTGTCCGAATGTTTAAACATGCGGACCAGATTGAGCAACAATGGGAAACATGCAAATGACATGCAGGATTGATAAAAAATGGCTAAAGACTGCGTGGTGCAATGTTATATAGGCGCAGCCGCCGGGGCTTTGAATGGAAAGACGTTCTATATAGAGGGCCAGGTCTCCAAACGCCCCAATCGACATGTCCTCAGTGCGATATTTCGAAATCGCCGTAGGTTTGCCAGAGCGTCCGCAGTTTTGCGAGCAACATCATGCGATCGTTGTCCGGGATCTGGTCCGAATTCATCACGGCGTCGAAAAGCTTGTAATAGTAATCCTCTTCCCACCGTAGCTGCTTCTGAACGTCCGTCGTTGCTACACCTCGGACCATGGCGTCCAACGTCATGTAGTTCGTCTTCAACCCCTTGGCTAATTTCTCGAGGGTCATGGGGCGAGGCGCCTTCACCTGGCGACCGGACTCGATGCCGGCCAGGGTACCCAGGGGCAACTCGCAAATAGTGGCCAAGTCCCGCTGGGAGAGCTTCAATTCTTTACGCCGTGCGGCGATATACAGTCGAAGGTCGTTCATGTCCAAACTTTCTGCTTGTTTTACCAAGTGGCCCTGGAGGGCAACCAGGCCGATTGTAAAGCGGTATACGGGAAAAACATGCGATGGTTATTTCCGAATGTAAATTGGTTGGTGTTTTGCATGTGTACGCATGTTGTAGGCTCCCCCTGGACCGCTGTGGCAGCATCCATCGGGGAGCCCATGATTGTCAAGACATGCGGATGGAACACGCTATTTTCGCGATGTTGCCTTGCTGATTGTAATCACATGCGAATCAACGAAACCCTGAAGTCACCGCCCTGTAAGCACTCCAGGAGGGTCCAGAGGGGAGTGCTCGGGGCCGAGCGGGTGACCCATGCGAACTTCGTAGGAAACGCGGGATACCTCGGCCCCCATCAAGAAGAGCAGGGCCGACACATAGATCCAGAAGAGGAAGCCCACCATGCCCGAGAGCGATCCGTAGACCATGTCGTACCTGGCCATGTGGTCGAGGTAGTAGCCGAACAAGCGGCGGAGCGCTTCCCAGGCCAATGCGGCAGTTAGAGCGCCTGGCAGCACATCTCGGAGGTGCAGCCGGCGGTTGGGCAACACCAGGTAGAGCAGCGTCACGACAACGATTACCCCGAAGAAGGGCAGCACGCTTGCCAGGAAGAACAGGAACCCAGGCAAATCGGACGGAGAGTAATCGAAGTACGGCAACTTGTAACTGGTCAGGGCCCCCAGCAGGGCCAGCGCGATGGATGCGAAGATGATCAGGATGCCGACGGAGAAGGCCATGGCCATGGCCAGCAGGTTCTCGCGTACCCATCCGCGGTCCGCCGGCACCTTCCAGATCACGTTCAGGGCCTGGCCCAGCGAGCTGAAGATGTTCTTGGCCGACCAGGTCAGCAGCAGGACGCCGAACAACGAGAACTCCCCGCGGTGCTGCATCACGCCTTTCAGGATGTCCGTCAGCACGACCGCCTGGAGGGGGAAGAGCTGCTGGGTGAAGATTTCGGCCTGAACCATCGTCTGCTCGGCCGTCAGGAAATGGCCCGCAACGGCCACCAGAAGCAGCAACAGCGGGAAGATCGAGAAGAAGACGAAGTAGCAAAGTCCGGCAGCGAGGTACGAGCAGTTGTCCGAGTTGAACGCCTGCACGACCCGCCAGATGAATCGCACGAATGAAAGCACCAGGAAGCCTCCTTGAGGTATCCCGTAAGCCTACCAGCGGGGCCGGGAAAGCGGTAGAAAACCAGCAAGGAAAAAAGCGTGCCGTATTATCTGGATAAATCTGATGGCCTGAGCGTCAGCTTGCGGGTCCAACCCCGATCGTCGCGCAATGCGCTGGAGTTCGGCCCCGCCGGGGAGCTGCGCGCGCGCGTGACGGCCCCGCCGGTCGACAGCGCGGCCAACGACGCGGTCATCGCGCTACTTGCGGAGGCCGCCGGCGTGGCGAAGTCCCAGGTCCGGCTGGTGCTGGGCAAGACCGCGCGCGACAAGACGTTCCTGATCGGCGGGCAGGCGGCCGTACTGCGCGAGCGGCTGGAGCGTGCGCTCAGGGCGTGATGGTGAGCTTGTCGTTGTAGACGCGTTGGCCGGCCACGTTGGTGCCGGGGTCCTGCTCGGACGTCACGATGACGCGGGTGCGTACGACCTGCGGGGAATCGGGCAACTGGACGTAGCCGGGATCGAGCTTCTGGATGACCCTGAGCGACGCCGGGATGGTGTGGACGCCGTCCTTGTCGTTGGCCCGCGATGCGTTCGCGATGCTGACGATCGACAGGCTGCCGTACAACACCTTCACCTGCAGGTCGGCCACGTAAATCTTGGCGATCGGGCTGTCGGACCGCACGGACAGGATCGCGGAGGACAGGGAATCCGTTTCGGTCACCTGCACGGTGATCGGCACCGTCAGCTTGGGCGGCGTGCCCACGTCGACCTGGCCGCCACCCACCAGCATGCCGACCTTGAGCTTCTCGAAGTGGAAGCTGGCATGCTCGATCAAGGTGTGCGTCTCGCGCACCTCCAGCTCGGCCTTGGTCTGGTAGATGTCGGTCGTGACGCCGGGGCTGTTGCCGGCCTTCAAGGCGTCTAGCGTAAAGGTGAGCTTGGGCGCGAACTTGGTCGCCGTATCGACGTCGGTGAAGGTCGTGATGGTAAAGGGGTCGTAGGGTGAAGGCGATGCGGCCGCGCTGTTGGCCGTCGGCGTCGGCGACGGGGCGAAGACGTCCAGGAAGTCGGAGGACGCGGGTCGGGGGACCTCCGGCTGGTTGGTGGGCAGCGGCAAGAACTGGCAGCCTGCCAGCAAGATCACGGCAACCGAGAGGAGCTTGAGGCCCACGTTCATCCTTCGATTCTAACAGCAAGACGACCCGGATTGGGATCCGGGTCGTCTTGCAAGGTTTGGAGCTTAGCCCTTAGGGGCCGGGGCTCGGAGGGGTGCTCGTCGAGATCGCATCCACCCGATCGGCCTGGTTGTCGTTCCGCGAGGTCATGATGACTTCCGCATTCAGGTCGCCGCCGCCGGCGATGTTCAGGTGCGGGGTCGTGAGGCGCGTCTTGTGGCCGGAGGTCGTCAGCTCGAACGAGTCGCTCAACGCGTAGTTCGTCACGACGTAGGTGAAGGTGCCGTCGTAGAAGACCTGGAAGTAGGCCACGGCAACCGAGCCGTTGACGAGGTAGCCCTTGAACTTGGACTGGGAGCCGCCGGAGGTAAACACCGTGCCGCCGAAGCCGTCGGGCAACTCGAGGTTCGGGAAGGCCGTGGGGGCACCCGGAACCGTCGAATTCGTCACGACCAGGCCGCCGCCTGCGATGGCCTTCGTAGCGTCCGTGCTGCCGCTGCCGAGAATGCCCGTGCCCGAGAAGGCGAAGACATCGCCCCTGAACCGGGCCACGATCTGCTTGATGTCGTCCTCGCCGGACGGCTGCGTCACGTCGATCGTCACCGTGCCGCTGTTCTCGTAGATGTTGACGTCCGGCTGGAAGTCGGTGCTGGTGAAGACCGGGTGGCCCAGCGTGGCGCCGACGGCGCTTGCCGCGTCGTCGTCCGACGCACCGGTGTTCTCGTCGGGCGGGATCGGGTCGCCCGGGTTGGGCGGGTTCGGGGTGTCGCCGGGGGTGGTGGAGTCGCCGGGGATGTCGATGACCTCGCCGCCGACGGAGAAGTCGCCACCGGCCGTCAGGCCGACGCCGATCGAGTCGAAGTCGCCGGGATCGAAGCCGCCGCCGGACAGCACGCCGCCGGCCGAAGCCGCCGCCGAGTATTCCTGGGCCACGGTCTTGAAGTCGGCCTGGAAGTCATCCAGCACGCCGGCCTCTGCGAGCAAGGCCTGCATGTCGCCACCAGACAGGTCGCCATCGCCAGCGCACATCTTGTCTTCCAAGGCCGGGTTCTTGTCGAACGCCGCCTGGAGGTCGTCGCCCTTTTCGGCGGCCTTGTCCATGGCCTTGTCGATGGCTTCGGTCGGATCCTTCAGGTTGGAGTCCAGCGCCAACATCGCCGAGCAGGCGTCGTCCAGGGCGCTGGTGATGGGATCCATGTAGGCGTCCGAGGACGGCGCGTTGTCCAGCGCCGTGAGGTCGGAAGCGTTGAAATCGCCGGGGGCGTTCGGATCGTTGACGTTGGCGAAGCCGTCGTCGGTCTGCAGGTGGTGGTAAGGCGCGGCCTTCTTCTTGATGTTCTTGTCCAGCGTCTTGCCGGAGCCGGTGATCAAGCAGGTCACGGTCTTGCCGTTGGCCGTCGCGATGATGCGGGCGACCTTGCCGGGCGCCAGGCCCAGCACCGCCAGCTTGAACTGGCCGGCGCCGTCCGTCTGCACCAGGGCCGCGAGCTTGGGCGCGGCAGCGGCCTTGGGCTTGGGCGTGGCGAGGGCGGTCGTCGTCGGGGCCGCGGTGGTTGCTTGCGTGATGTGACGGTGGGCCCGGTAGTTGCCGGCGCCCTGGGCGACGATGTTGCCCGCGCCCTGGGCAACGATGTTGCCGGCGCCCTGGGCGATGATGTTGCCCCCGCCGGCGGCGACGATGCCCAGCGGCTTGCCGGTGATGGCATCTTCCACGCGCAACTGAGCATTGGCCATGGGGCCCTTGCTCAGCGTCGCCAGGCCCTTGAGCACGGTCGGCTTGGAATTGGCGACGGGGTTCGCCGGCGTCACCGTGGTGGTGTTGTTGCCGGACGGCGTGGTGGTGCTCGCCGCCGGGTTGGTACCAGCCGGGTTACCGGCGGGCGCGTTGGGGTTGAAAGAGGCTAATTGGCAGCCAGAAACCCCCACGGACAGCGCCACGGCGGTCGCAAGACCGATGGTGGCCCTGAGGGTCCGAATCCGCTTCACTGTCATGGGGGAGAATCTCCTTCGTCGTTTTCGAATGATGGTTTGATATGAAGTGGCACACTGGCCATTGCTATACGATATCCAGGTTTATGGGACGCGGTCAATGAAGTTCGTCACACCCAAAAGATATACCCGCCTGCCTGGAGGCGATCACGGCGCGGCGCCATGAATGGTACGCGCCGGGCCGTAACGAGGGGATAACGGAGGGGTCACACGACGGCCGGTTCGCCTGCGGGTTGCTTGATCGGCAAGGTGATATTGAACGTCGTGCCCTTGTTCACCTCGCTCGTGACCACGATCTTGCCGTGATGGGCCTCGATGATGTCTTTCACGATCGAGAGCCCGAGCCCCACGCCGCCGGTCACCCGGGAGCGCGCCTTGTCCACGCGGTAGAAGCGCTCGAAGATCCGGGGCAGATCGATCGGCGGGATCCCGATCCCGGAGTCGATCACCTTGCAGAGCACGGTCCGGCCATCGTCGTTGGGGCTGACGTCCAGGGTCACGGCGCCGCTGGCGGGCGTGAACTTGATCGCGTTGTCCACCAGGTTGATCAACACCTGTTGGAGGCGATCGCGATCGGCCTCGATCGCGGGCATGTCTTCGGGGCACTTGATCACCAAGTTCACGTTGGCGAGCTTGGCGTGGTGTAGGAGGGTGCTCTCGACCTCGTCCGCCAGGCCCTGGAGCTCGAAGCGCGACATGTGCAGCACCGGGCGGCCCATCAGGTTGGCCACCGTCAACAGCTCGTTGACCAGGCGCGTCAGGCGATCGGCCTCGCCCTGGATGTTGTTCAGGAACTTCGCACGCATGCGGTCGTCCCGCATGGCGCCCATCTGCAACGACTCCGCGGCCATCCGGATGGCGGTCAACGGCGTGCGCAGCTCGTGGCTGACGTTCGCCACGAAGTCCTGCTGCATGCTGCCGAGCTTGTAGATGTGGGTCCAGTCATGCACGGAGAGGATCGTCTGATTGCCTTCGCGCAGGGCCGTCACGGCCACCGTGCGCTCGGGCCACCACTCGGGCAGCAGCTCGACCGTCTGGCTCTCGCCCTTGGCCTTGGCTTCGGCGATCACGGCCTGGACTTGGGGCTCCGCCAACAGCTTCTCCAGCCGCTCGGCCCCGTCCTCGATCGGCATGTCCGACAAGGACTGGATCGCGCCTCGGGTCTGGCCGACCACCTTGTTCGCGTCGTCCAGCACCACGATGCCGTCGTACAGCCGGGGCTTGAGGCTAAACTCTTCTTTCGCCATGAGGTTCCTTTCGTGTTTAACCAGAGATCCCGTGGGAGATGGCGGCGTAGCCGCCGACCGCCTGCACGAGCTTGTCGATCGATAGCCGGTCGAAGGGGGTCTGGGCGAACTTCTCGTCGCCCGGTGCGTAACCGATCGTCGCGATCTTCTTGATCGCGGCCGTGTAGCCCCCATCGGTCGAGAAGTTCCACTTGCCCAGGCGGGGCTGTTGGCCGGTGCCCTCCAGGGCGGCGACCGCAGAGCGCACCAGGGCGTGGTTGCTCTCCGTGACGAAGGGGTGCATCAGCTTGGTCGCGGTCTGGTGCAAGCCCGTGTAAGACGTGACCGCAGCCTGGCGCACCCGCACCTCGCCCTTGAATTCCGGGTCGGCGGCCGTGAGCTGGTTGACGATCGATTGGACCTGCCAGACCACCGCATCCGGGGCCTCCGCCGGCAGGAAGCGCCGGTCTAGCGAGACAAGGCAGCGGTCGGGCACGCGGCTGCTGCCCGTGGGCGCGCTCTCGATGCCGGTGATCGCAATCGTGCTCTTGTCGAGGAAGGGGTGGCCCGGCAAGCTCGTGGCGAGTTGTTCCACGCCGGCGATCACGCCCACCATCTTGGCCACGGCGTTGACCCCCAGCCAGGGCGCGCCGGCATGGCTGGTGCGACCGATCGTCAGCACCTCGAGCTCCAGGCGGCCGCGGTGGCCCAGGTGCACGTCCAGGTTGGTGGGGTTGCCCAATACCACCAGATCGTATTGCAGCCCGCGATCGGGCAGGCTCTTGTCCACCAGGTAGCGCATGCCCACGTTGCCTTTGGCATGGGCCTGTACGACGCCGGCGAAGAGGTAGTCACCGCGCAGGGGCACGCCCAGCTTCTTCAGCAGCGCGCCGCCGTAAATCATGGCGGCAAGGGCGCCCTTGTGGTTGCTGGCGCCGCGGCCATGCAGGTAGCCTTCCGCCAACCGGCCCTCGTAGGGCCCGTATTGCCAGTCCGCTCGCTCGCCCGGATCCTGGTGGTCCAGGTGGCACGTGAACAACACGGAGGGCCCGGTGCCGTTGCCCTTGATCCGGCCGATGCAGTTGCCGAGATCGTCGACGCCCACTTCGTCATAGCCCAGGGAGCGCATCTTGTCCGTCAGGACGTTGACCAGCGCGCCTTCCTCGCCACAGAGGCTGGGGGTGCTGACGAGGCGCCGGGCCAACTCCACGATCTCGTCCCGCCAGGCCTCCGCTTGGGTGGCCAGCGTGCTGGGATCGAGCTGTTCCGTGGGGCTCATCGGCATCCTTCCAGAAGGTGGATGCACCACTATACCCTATGGGCGCCCCGTTCAGGTGCGTGGCGCCACTAGCCGCAGGCGCTAGCTCTTGGGTTTTTGGCGGCCGAGCTTGCCGCGCACGGTGTCCCAGAAGCCGGCTTCCGGGATGGGGCCGGTGGCCTTGGCGGTGGAGGGAAGCTCCGTGGTGTTCTTGCCGGGCTCCGTGCCGGCGGGAGCCGTTTGCTTGTTGGGGCTGCGTGGGGGGAAGAGCTTGCCCAGCAGCGGGTCGCCGCGGAAAGTCACGTTGAAGTTGGTCACGATGTAGTACTTGCCGCGCACCTTGGGCAGCGGCAACGCTTCCAGGAACACGGTCGAGGCGGGTGGTTCCAGCTCGCCGGCGCGTTTCAGGCGCTCGCGCAATGCGTCGAGCGCCCGCGTGGCGTCGCTGTATTGGAAGCAGGCTACTTGCATCTGGCGCGCCAGGCGCGGGTTGGATGCGGCGCGGCCAAGCAACGCGCGGATCAACGGTTGGACGTCAGGCGGCAAGCCGGCCAGGCGCTCCTCGGCCTCGTGGCGGGTGCGCGCGAACAGGTCCATCGCCAGGCGGATGGCGTTGATCTTGGTCTCCACGGGTTGGCAGATGCGCTCGCCCACCTTCAAGACCTCTTCGGCCTGGCCTTCCAGCAGCACCCAGGCGCGGATGGCGGCGTCGCTAGGCCCCGACGGTGGTTCCATGTCATCAGGTGTCACCAGGGGGGCCGTTGCGTCCGGCGAACCGGTGCGTGGGACCTCCAACTCCTGGAAGCGCACGAAACGGTCCGTGTGCCCGTCAGGCGCTAGCCGCCCGATCATGGGCGTGCGCCGGGTGCCGGGGTCTGGCAGCTCCGTCGTTTGCTCCGGTGCAGGTTTCTCGGCTTCTGGCTCGTCCGTCACGCCTACCTGCCCGAGGTTTTGAAACCCACGGCCGGGGGGTCGGCCCCGAACAGGGCGGTCATCGCATCCACGAAGATGGCGTTCATGGCCGGCGTGCCCACCGTGACGCGCACGCAATTCATCAAGGGGGACCGGTCGAAGGCCTGCACGGCCACGCCCTTGTCCAGCAGACGCTCGGCCAGGTCGCGCCCATCCAGGGTGGTGCCGACCAGCAGGAAGTTCGCGGCGCTGGGCCACGTCACCACCCCCTGTACGGCAGACAACGCTTGCCGGAGGGTTTCCCGCTCGCGGACCAAGTCCGCACGGGATGGCGGCCAATCGTCGCTGGAGAGCAGCACCTGCGCCGCCAGCAGCGCCGTGCCGCCCACGTTATGCGGCAGCCGGATCTTCTCGATTTCGGCCGTCACGCGTGGGTGGGCCAGCAGGTAGCCGACGCGGAAGGCGGCCGCGTGGGAGAAGGCGCGCAGCACCGCCAGGTTCTCGACCTCCGGGATCGCGTCGGCCAGGGAGACGCCGCTGTATTCGATATGGGTTTCGTCCACGACCACCAGGGCGCCGGTGTCGCGGGCTATTGCCAGGATCTCGTCGCGCGCGAAGAGGTTGCCCGTCGGGTTGTTGGGGTTGCCGACCAGGACCACGCTGGCTTCCTGGTTGTTGGCCGTGGCCACGACCTGCTCGACCGGCAGCGTGAAGTCGGCTTTCAGCAGCACCGCCACATGCTTGATGCCCAGGGTTTGCGCCAGGCGGCCGTAGGTCGGGTTGGTGGGCACGGGGTAGACCAGCGTGCCGCGCAAGCACCAGGCCGTGAGCACGTTGCGCAGCATGTCGTCGGCGCCCGCGCCCAGGCTGACCCAGTCCGGCTCCAGGCCCAGGGGTTCGGCGATCGCCCGCTGTAAATCAAGATGGCCGGGCGGGTGGCGGTTCCAATCGACGGCCAGAAAGGCGTCCGCCCAGCGGCGCTTCAGCGCGTCCGGCCAATCCAGGGGCGACTCGTCCTCGTCCAGCTTGGCTACCACCGTAGGCGTAGCCTCCCGCCCCACGGGCAGGTTCAGCAGATCCAGGCGTTGCAGCTTGTCGAGCTTGCTCACGCTTTGGGGCTGGCCTCTTCGCCGGAGAGCTCTTCGCTCCAGGCCACGACCCGGTCGCGGCCCGTCGCCTTGCCATGGTACAGCGCGGCGTCGGCGCGGCCGAGGATGGCGGCGGCGTCCTTGTCGCCCGCGGCCAGGCCGGAGACGCCCAGGGTGGCGGTCACGCCGCGGATGGGGCGGCCTTCCACGTCCACCACCTCGATGCTTGCCAGCGCCTTGCGGAAGCGCTCGGCCAGGATCATCGCGCCCGGCGCGTCCGTGTCCGGGCACAGCACCACGAACTCCTCCCCGCCGTAGCGGGCGGGCAGGTCACAGGTGCGCGCGGCCTTGGCGAGCGCGTCGGCCACGGCCACCAGCACCCGGTCGCCCACGGCGTGGCCGTAGGTGTCGTTGATGCGCTTGAAGTGGTCCACGTCCACCAGCAAGAGCGACATCGCGCGCTTGTAGCGGCGGGAGATGTCCAGCTCGCGCGCGGCCTGGTCCAGGAAGAACCGTCGATTGCGCAAGCCGGTCAGGGCGTCCGTGCTGGCCTCGTAGTCGGCCTTGCGGTACATCTCCAGCGCCCGCTCCAGCTCCGCCGCGCGTTGGTTGAGCGTGGAGTAGAGCGTGGCGTTCTCGATGGCGACGCTGGCGTGGCTGGCGATCGCCTTCAAGAGGTCCAGGTCCTTGTCCGAGAAGGTGGTGACGACCGCCTGCGAGTCCACGTACAACACGCCCAGGCTCTTGCCCTTGGCTTGCAGGGGCACGCACATCAGGGTGCGCAGGTTGAGCGCCATGATCGACTTGCTGCTCTGGAACTCCTCGTTGGTGGTGGCGTCCATGATCGCCAGCGCCTGCCCGGTAGCCAGCACCTTCTGGCTGACGGACATGGAGCTGCGCTCGTGGGCGATCGCCCGCCCGAACTGGTTGAAGGCCGCGCGGCAGATCAGCTTGTCCGGCTCTTCTTCGTCGCGCAGCAGCACGAAGCCGCGCTCCGCCTTGGTGATTTCGAGCGTCAGGCGCACCACCTGGTCCAGCACCGCGTCGATCTGCAACGTTTCGTTGATCTGGCGCGCCAGGTCGTTGAGCATCTCCAGCTGTTGGCTCTTGGCCGTCCACTCCTTGAACAGCACGCCGTATTGGCCGGCCACGTTCTGGAGATCGAGGCTCACGCGTTGCAGGCGCTCCAGCGTCAGCTGGCTGGCCTCCGGCGAGGCCAGCGGGCTCTCCGTGGTGATGCCCGGGATCTTCTCCATCACGCGTTGGAGGTCGGGCTGGGCCAGGAAGCGCGCGCGGGCCTCCGGTTCCAGCTCGTCGCCCAGGCCCCTCAGGGTCTTCTGGGCGTCGAGCAGCATGGTCGAGGCGCCTTCGCCGGCCGTCACCTGGCTCAGGCCGAAGAGCGCGAGCGCGCGGAACTGGGGCTCGCCGGCTTGCTCGGCCAGCGTCAGGGCCGCCTGGTAGAAGCCCGTGGCCTCCGGGTAGCCGCCGGCGGCGGCCAACTCGCCCTGGACCAGGGCCGTGCGGCAAGATAGCAGGTCGGCGCCGATCACCGAGCAGACGCCGGCGGCCTGGTCGGCCGCCTTGCGGGCCTCGTCCGGTTGGTCCTTGCGCAGCAGCATGGCCTTGGCGAACAGGCCACGCGCAAGCGAGCCCTTGGCATCGGCGTCGATCGCGGCCTGGATCGCGCGGTCCGCGAAGTCGCGGGCCACGTCGGATTGGCCCATGCGGCTGTGGATCTCGGCGAGGTAGGTGGAGAGGCGCACATGGGCGCCGGTGTCGTCCATCGAGCGCAGCATGAACAGGCCCTCCTGGGCCGCGTTCAGCGCTTCCTGGATCTCGCCCAGCAGCAGCCAGCCCTCCACCACGAAGGGCAGCACGATCGAGTAGACGTAGTTGCTGGTTTCGCGCGCCAGCTGCTCCGCCGCGCGCAGCTGCTCCACGCCCTTGGCGTAGTCGCCGCGGTGCAGCAGCACCAGCGCCAGCACGGCCCCGCCGATCGGCAGCGCCTGCTTGTGGTCCAGCTCCTTGGCGAGGGTCGCGCACTGGCCGGCCAGGTCCAGGGCGCGCCAGAGGTTGCCCAGCTCCAGCGCCACGATCGACTGGTTGAGCACGCCGATCACGTAGTCGTCCTGGATGCCCAGCTCCTTGGCGAGGGCGGTGTTCCGGCGCGCGGACTCCTGGGCGTCCTTGAGCTTGCCGGCCTGCAACTGGACCTCGAACAGCAAGTTGTAGCTGTACTCCACGCCGCCCTTGTCGCCGATGCGCTCCTGGAGCTCGATCGCCTCCGTGATGTGGCCGAAGCCTTGTTCGCGGGTGGAGCCGCCAGCGGCCACCTCGAGGTAGCCCAGGAAGCACAGGCTGCTGGCGTACCAACTGGTCAGATCGGCGGCCTTGGCGCGTTCCGCCGCAACGGAGAAGACCTCGCGGGCGCGGGTGAAGCTGCCCTGGAAGAACAGGCAACGGCCCATGTTCACGCGGGCGCGGGCGGCGGTGCGGGCGTTGCCCAGCTCGTCGGCCAGCTCGATCGCGCGCTCGAAGCCCTTGATGGCCTCCGAGATACGCGCGCCGGTGCCAGACAGCGACCCGTTCTTGGCCTGGGTCACGACCATCTCCAGCAGCCGGGCCTTGTCGCCCAGCTTCTCCGCCAGCGGGATGCCCGCGCTCAGGTACTGGTTGGCCTTCTCGAGGTCGTAGCGCCAGTGGGCCACGGTGGCGAGCAGGTTGAGGTAGTCGCAGCGCGTCTCCTCCCAGACCTCGGCCACCTTGCGGCCGTCGACCAGCGCCAGGCCGGCCGTCAAGAGGTCTTGGGCCAGGTCCAGCGCGAAGATGTCGAGGTTCTTGCCACCGGCGTCCAGGGCGTAGCGGATGGCGCGCCCTGCCAGGTCGCTGGCGCCGTCGGGGCTCGCGGCCAGGAAGTGGCGGGCCAGCAGCGTAAGGTCGCCCAAGGACGTACCTTGCTCGCCCATGCGCGTCTCCAGCTGGACGGCCAGCTCGCGGTGCAGGCGCAGGCGCGTCTCTACCGGGATGCGGTCGTAGACGGCCGCGCGCAGGGCGGCGTCGCCGAACATGTAGCCACGCTCGCCGGCTTCCAGCACCCGGGCCTGGGCGGCCTCGTCGAGCGCGTCGAACAGCGTGTCGTCTTCCATGCCCAGGATCGCGGACGCCATGGCCACGCCGATGGGCTGGCCGTTCACGGCCGCCAGCTCGCAGACGCGCAGGGCCTCCGGCGAGAGGCTGGCCAGGCGGTCCAGCAGCAGATCCTGGATGTCACCCGGCAGGTCCTCGGGGGCGATCGCCTCCGGCAGCTGCCAGCGGCCGCGGCTGCGGCCCAGCGAGCCCACGCGTTGCAAGTGCTCCAGGAGGTTGCCGATCAGCTGGGGGTTGCCTCCCGTCAGCTCGTGGGCCTGGGCCACCAGCCCGGCGGGCAAGTCGTCCACGCCCAGCATGGAGCGGATCATCTCGCCCGTGGCCATGGCATCGAGTGGCAGCAACGGCAGGCCAGGCACCTTGGCGGTGCGGGCGGCGCAGACGATCAGCAGCGGCTTGTCGGCGGCGTTGCGGGCCAGGTAGTTCAGCGTCTCCACGGACAGGGCGTCGGCCTGGTCCCAGTTGTCCAGCGCCACCACGCCACCCTTGGCAGCCGTGGCCTGCAGGATCAGGTGGGTGAAGGCGGCCTGCAGGGCGGTCTTCTCTTCCTTCGGCTCCATGCTGGGGGCCGGCCGGCCGTCCGCCAGCTCGGGCATCAGCTTGGAAAGCAGCGGGGTGTGTTCGAGCAGCACTTGCGGGCAGGCTTCGCGCGCTAGCGGCAACAGGCCGCGCAGGATGTCGAGGAAGGCGCCGTAAGGGGCCGGGTCATCGGCACAGGTGCCCTGCAGGAAGGGCAGCTCCTCCAGCTGGACGGCAAAGCGGAACTCCGTCAGCAGGCGGCTCTTGCCGGCGCCCGCGGGGCCCGTGACCCAGACCGTCTGGCCCTGGCCCTTGTCCACCGCGTTCAAGGCGTCGATCAGCTTGGCGAGCTCGCCGCCGCGGCCCACGAAGGCACTGGCCAGCAGGCTCGCGCCCATGCCTTCGTCGACTTCCAGCCCCAGGGCGGCCAGCATGTCGTAGGCGCTGGCGTAGCGGGAGGCAGGCTCCTTGGCCAGCAGCTTCAGCACCACGCGCTCGAAAAGCGGCGAGACGTCGGGCGTCAGCTCGCGCAGGGGGCGCGGCGGCTGCGACAAGTGAGCGCGCAAGACCTCGACCGGGTTGCTGCCCTCGAAGGGCGGCCGGCCGGTCAGCAAGTGGTACGTGACGGCGCCCAGGCCATACAGGTCGGCGCGCTGGTCCAGGCGGTCGAGCTTGACCATCTCCGGCGCCAGGTAGGCGATCGTGCCCTTGATGGCGGTGGGCGTCTGGCCGGCCAGCTCGATCAGGCCGAAGTCCATCAGCTTGACCGTGCCGTCCGGCTTGATGCGGATGTTCTCGGGCTTCACGTCGCAGTGGACAAAGCCCTGCTGGTGGATGTAGCCCAGCGCCAGGCCCAGCTGCCGCAAGATCGAGGGCAGCTCCGCCTGCGAGACGGGCCGCTCGTCCAGGCCCGTGCCCGGCACGACCTCCATCGTGTAGTAGGGCGTGCCGTCGGGCAACCGACCGTAGTCGAAGACCTCGCAGGTGTTGGGGTGCCGGAGCTTCGCCATCGTGCGGAACTCTTGCTTGAACCCCAGGAAGGTGGCCTCGTCCATGCCGGCTTGCCCGGCCAGGGCCTTCAGGGCCACCTGCCGGCCACGCGTGGCGTCCTCCACCAGCCAGACCGACCCCATGCCGCCTTCGCCGAGCTTTTCCAGGACCTTGTAACGGTTGCCTGCGTCGATCATTCGGAATGGGTCACTTTCGAGGGTAAGACGGGTCGTACCCCTATATACCCCTGGCGCGGCTTAAGCCTTATTGCTGACCGGCTCCCAGTTGCTAAGCAATTCAACCACCATGCGGACGGGCACCCCGGTCGGGCCCTTCGGACGGTAAGGCTTCTCGCGCTCCGTCCAGGCGGTGCCCGCGATGTCCAGGTGGACCCAGGGCGTGTTGTCCGTGAAACGGTTCAGGAAGCAGGCCGCGGTGATGGTGCCGGCTTCGCGGCCGCCGATGTTCTTCATATCGGCGATATCGGACTTCAGCAGCTCGTTGTACTCCTTCCAGAGCGGGAGCTGCCAGCCGCGATCGCCGGTCTTCTCGCCGCAGGCCAGGATCCGGTCGACCAGTGGCTGGTTGTTGCCCAACACGCCAATCGCCTCCATGCCCAGCGCGATCACGCAGGCGCCGGTCAGCGTGGCCATGTCGATGATGGCCTGGGCCTTGAGGTCCTTCACGGCGTACGCGATCGCGTCCATCAGCACCAGGCGGCCCTCGGCGTCGGTGTTCAGCACCTCGACGGTCTGGCCGTTGTAGCTCGTGAGGATGTCGCCCGGCTTGATGGCGGTGCCGCTCGGCATGTTGTCCGTGGCCGGCACCAGGCCGACGACGTTGCGCTTCACGCCCAGCTTGGCGATCGCCCGCATGATCCCGATCGTGGCCGCGCCGCCCGCCATGTCGTACTTCATCTTCTCCATGCCTTCGCCCGGCTTGATGGAGATGCCGCCGGTGTCGAAGGTGATGCCCTTGCCGATCACGGCGATCGGCGCCTCGCCCTTCTCGCCGCCGTTGTGGGTCATGATGATGAACTTGGGCGGCTCGACGGAGCCCTGGTTGACGCCCAGCACGCCGCCCATGCCCAGCTTCTCCATGTCGGCCTTCTCGAGGATCGTGACCTCGAGGCCCACTTCCTTGCCGATGCGCACGGCCTCTTCCGCCATGCGCGTGGCCGTGACGACGTTGCTCGGGTGCATGACCAGGTTGCGGGTCTCCGTGATCGACTCCGCCAGCACGCGGGCCACGCCCACGGCGCTTTCCAGCTGGGCCTTGGCGCCGGCGTCCTCCGTCACGAAGGTCACGCTCTCGACGGCCTTGAGCTCGTCGCGCTCCTTGGTGCGGTAGTCATGCATCGACCAGAGCGACAGCAGCGCGCCCTCCGCGACGGCCTGCGCCAGGGCGGGCCAATCCTTGCCCAGGTCGGTCTTGGCGTGCGACGGACCGGGGATCAGCACCGCGACGTCCTTCACGCCCAGGTCACGCAGGCTGGACGTGCCCTTGCCGCCGCCGTTGCGCATCTTGTCCAGGCTGAGGTCCGCGGCCTTGCCCAGGCCCACGAGCGCAAAGCGCTTGATCGCCTTGTCCGGCGTGTGCAGCACCAGCACCTGGTTGGCCTTGCCCTTGAAGTCGCCCGAGGCCAGCACCTTGGCGATCAGGCCGCCGGAAATCTCGTCCGCTTCCGCCTTGGGACCCGCCAGCTCCATGTCGCCTTCCAGGAAGCCCAGCGCGAGCGCCTCGGTCTTGAGATCGGCCAGCTTGCCTGCGGTGACTTGAACGTTCATGGAGATCCTCTTTTTTGCTGTTGCTGGGTCGGTTGGTAGGTTCAGTTGAAGAACGGATTGCTGCGTCTCTCGGCACCCACGGAGGTCGTGGGGCCGTGGCCCGGGTAGAGCGTGACCCGATCGTGGAGCGTGAAGAGGCGCTCTTCGATCGAAGCCTGCAGGGTCGGCCAGGAGCCCCCCCACAAATCGGTGCGACCAACGCCGCCCGCGAAGATGGTATCACCCACGAACACATGATCGCCGAAGCGGTAGGAGACGCCGCCGGGGGAATGGCCGGGCGTGGCGATTTGCTCGAGGTGGGCGGCGCCGAACGGCAGGGTCTCGTGGCCTTCCAACACGCGATCGATGCGCGGCTGGGGCAAGGGCGGCATGCCGAAGAGCTGGCATTGCAGGGGCAGGTTCTCCAGCAGCTCGACCTCGTCGCGCGGCACGCAAACCGGGATGTCGTACCGGTCTTGCAGCGCCTTGCAGGCGCCCACGTGGTCGAGGTGGGCGTGGGTGAGCAGGATGTAGCGGGGCTTCGCGCCCGTCTGCTCGATCGCCTCGATCAGGCGGTCCGGCTCATCGCCGGGGTCGAAGATGGCCAGGTCGCCGTCCTGGACGAGCAGGTAGCAGTTCTCCTGGAAGGGTCCAACGGTCAAGCAGGTGATCATGAGGTCCTGGCTAGCGTAACCAGCAGCCTCCCTTCCGCGAACTTGGCCTTCACGGGCTGCATGTCGGTGGTCTCCGGCGGCAGCACTAGGTTCCGCCGGTGCTGGCCTATTGTAATGTACAATTCGTTCTCGAATTTGGCCAGGTCGACGTCCTTGGCGGTCACGAAGGGCAGCTTGATGTCCACCATCACCTGCTCGCCGTCCTGGGTCACGCGCAAGGCCAGGTCTTGGGTCTGGCGCGCCGTGGCGTCGGAGCTCGGCCAGACCTGCTCGCCGAACGCGGTGAGCTTCGCGATCCCGCGCGGCTCTTGTGCCAGCATCTCGACCTCCGAAACGGCCACCGGCGCAAACTCGGCCTGCGCGCGGGCGCGGACGCCCTGCTCGCGCTCGCGCGGCTCGGCGAAGAACGGGTCCACCACCGCCGCGGGCAGCAGGCGGTTCACCAGCACCTGGTCGGTCGTGATGCCGTAGAGGCTCAGGTGGGCATACAGGTTGCGCGCCTCGTCCAGCGCGGGCGTCTCGGGCGTCAGCACCAGCCGCGCGGAGGTCACGGCCGGGTCCGCCAGCAGGGCGGGCAGGCCGCGCAACAGCTCCAGCGTCTCCAACCCCTTGCCGATCATGCCGCCGGTAGGTAAGGGGATGTTGGCGCCCAGCATGGGCAGCGCCATCATCATCTGCGCGCCGTAGCGCTCCCACAGCCGCTTGCCGTGCTTCGCGTAGAAGCCCATCACGTCGGGCAGGCTGAGCAGGCGCAACGCGAAGGCCGTGGGGGCATGGTCCACGATGATCACGTCGAACTGCTTGGAATCGGCATGTTGCTTGAGCCGCAGCAAGGCGGCGAACTCGTGCACGCCGGGCAAGGAGGCCAGCTCCGCGCCGGCGCCTTGTTGGAAGCCCTGGCTCTTGATCACGCTGTCGAGGTAGCCGCGCAAGTCGCCCCATTGATCGTCCAGCAGGGAGAGGGCCTCCAGCTCGGCCGCCCACAGGTTCGGGCCCAGCGGGGTGGGCGTGCCGCCCACGGCCTGGTCGAAGGTCCAGGCCAGGCTGTGCGCCGGGTCGACGCTGTAGACCAGGGTGCGCTGCCCCACCGCCGCGGAACGGGCGCCCAGCGCCGCGGCGAGCGTGCTCTTGCCGACGCCGCCCTTGCCACACATGAGGATGATGCGCATGCCAGTCCTTTCAAACGAGGGCCCTATTATAGCGCGACGCTCGCTCGCCGGTTGTTTTCGCCCCGGACCGGCCCTAGGATTGTAAACGATTGTGAATGGAGGGGGCGCCATGTCCGACCGTGACGACATCCGGAAGAAACCGATGCTGCTTTGGCCGATCGGCGTGACCGTCGCCCTGATGGCCGGCCTGCTGATCGGCATGCTCGTGTTGCTGCCGCTGTTCGGCCGCACGGAGTACAGGGTCGGTCTCTACGACGCAACGCACCCGGTCGCCCAGGTGAAGTACCACAACGAGACCTGGGCGCCCACGGGCCCGGCCCAGAAGACGCCGGACCGCCAGATGGTGGCCATCGGCCACACGGACGAGGGCTATTACCTCTACGTGGACACCCTGCGGGGCCAGACGGGCGGCGGCGGCGGTATGCCGGAGACCAGCGCCAACGAAACCAACTTCAACCAGGTGTTCCTGCGCACCAAGGAGGGGACCTACGTGCCCTTGGCGCGGCGCTGATGCACCGGGTGGGAAGACCTTCTTCGCGCGACGGGGCGTGGAGGCTGGCGGTGGAGGCGGCGGCGGCAACGGGGCCCCGACGATCCATCTCCAGGTGGGGCCGGGCAGGTACCAGCCCCTGATCGCCCAGCAAACTCGAGGGAGGTAAGACCATGGCCCTGAAGCGCCTGGATTGGAACAGCCACTACCATGTGGCCGCCGGCAGCACGGACGTGCGGGGCTGGCATGTGGTCGACATGGACCACAACGCCGTCGGCAAGGTCGACGGCTTGCTCTTCGACCCGGTTGCGAAGCTGGTTCGCTACGCGATCGTGGCCGTCACCGACCACCGCGTGCTCGTGCCGATCGGGCAGTTAGAGATCGACGAGGCCGCGCGCCAGGTCATCACCCATGCCCATGGCCACGACGCGCTGTTGGCGTTGCCGACCTATGACGAGGCCAGCTTCGACGAGGCCGACCACTACGCCGGCGTGAACCCGACCTGGCAGCGCGACGATCAGCCGGATTACGCGCTCGAGCCCTTCGCGAATGCACCGCAACCGATCCGCGCGATCGAGCAAGGGTTGCGCTCGCCCGCGCGTCAGCTCACGTTCACGGGCTCGGAGCCCGTCGAGATGGAGTTGCCCCTGATCAACCCGCACGAAAAGGCCTGGCGGCCAGGCGAGTAGCTAGATGACGGCCTTGAGCCCCAACCGCGTGATCAGCTTGCCGACCGTCAGGCCCTGCGCCAACAGCGAGAACAGGACGTAGCCAAAGGTCATGGAGATCACCTGCTCGCGGAAGGGGAACGCCGGCGGCAGGCCCAGCGCCAGCGCCATCGACAGCGCGCCGCGCAGGCTGCCCCAGACCAACAGGTGTTGCCACGAAGGCGGGAGGCCGGCGCCGACCGCCTTCAAGGGCAGCGCCAGGCCGTAGATGCAGATGGCGCGTGCCGCCATGATCGCGGCGGTTGCGCCCAATACCAGCTCCCAGTGGGTCCACCAGGCCACCTGGCAGGCCTGGATGCCGATCAACAGGAAGACGATCGAGTTGACCACGAAGGCGGCATACTCCCAGAAGGCATGGACGGCGACGCGCGACTGCTCGGACATGGCGGTGCGCATCCCGTAGTTGCCGACCACGAGGCCGCCGGCCACCACGGCGATCACGCCGGAGACATGCATGGCTTCGGCCAGCAAGTACGCCCCGAAGGCCACGATCGTGGTCAGCATGATCTCCAGCAGGTGGTCGTCGAAGTCCTTGGTGGCGCGGGAGGCGGCCCAGCCGACCAGGCCGCCCACGGCGATGCCGCCCAGCATCACCCAGGCGAAGCGGCCGACCACGCCGAGGACCGTGGCGTCCTGCCCCATCGCGCTGCCCAGAAGCACCAGGAAGACCACCACGGCCACGCCGTCGTTGAAGAGGCTCTCGGCCTCCACGATCAGCGCCAGGCGGGGGTTAACGCCCAGCTGCTTGAGCACGGCGATCACGGAGATCGGGTCCGTGGGCGAGATCAGCGCGCCGAACACCAACGCCACCGGCAACGGGATGCCAAACCCCCAGGCCACCGCCGCCCCGACCAACCCGGTCGAGAGGATCGTCCCCACGAGGGCGAAGGCGCCGATGGGTTTCCAGTCAGCCCGCAGTTGGCCGCCCGGCAGGTTGATCGAGGCCTCGAACAGCAAGGGCGGCAAGAACAACGTGAACAGCGTCTGGGGATCGAGCTGGGCCTGCGGCATCAGGTGCCAGAACCCGATCGCCAGGCCCGTCACCACCAACGCGAGGGCGTAAGGCAACTTGAAGCGCCGCGCCACCATCGCCACGATCGAAGCCGTCACCATCAAGGTGACGAACACGGTCATATCGAACGGCAAGCCGAGCCTATGCGTCGACCCCGGCGACCGCGGGCGCGCCGCCCAACACTGCTGCCAGCTCTTCCTTCAGCGGCCCGATGTCCAGGCCCTCGTAGCCGAATTCCTTGACGAGCAGCTCGGCCGGCAGGCTCTGACCCAGGGCCCAGACCTTCTTGAGGTAGGCGCCGGCGGCCTGGGAGTTGAACCACTCCGTACCGAACTCCTTGCGGAGGTACTTCCGCAGCTGCGCCCACATGATCCAGGCGCGCAGGTAGTTCGCGCAGTAGAAGCCAGGGTCCACATCGGACAGGTAGAGCTCCGCGCTGTGCTTGACGATCAGGTTCTTCTCCATGACCTCGGAGTAGAGGTGCTCCTTGCCTTCGAGGTCGCCCTCGTCGTGGAGGCGCAGCTCGTACTCCAGCTTGGAGGAGTAGCGGCGGAACAGGTAGAAGAGCACGGTGTAGGCGTACTTCTGGTACTCCTTGATCACGTCCTCGGGCATGTGCAGGTGCTGCTTGAGCCAGCCCTCGTCGAGCGTGAGCAGTTCCATCGTGAAGGCGAAGCACTCCGTGACGGAGTAGTCGCCCAGCCAACGGAACTCGTAAGGGAGGTTGGTGCTGGTGTTGCCGAAGTGCTCGGCGTGGCCGCTCTCGTGCAGGATCGCGGCGTAGTCGTCGCGGCCGCCGCGCGGCTGGACCACCAGGTAGACCTCCTGCGGGACCTGGGCGGCCACCACGAAGGCACGCGGGCTCTTGGTGGGTCGCTTCTCGAGGTCCAGGATGATGTTGCTCTGCGAGCGCAGGTCGATGCCCAGGTTGGCCATGGTGTTGACCAAGGTGGTCTTCAGGCGCTCTTCCGGGAAGTAAGGGTCGAACTTCACGGCGCGCATGATGAAGGTGATGTCGTGGCGGTAGCACTCCGTGGCGGCCACGCCCAGCTCTTCCTGGGTCCATTCGTTCAGGCGGCGCACGTAGAGGTCGTGCGTGTCCTTCATGAACTGCTGCATGAGGCCGCTGAAGCCGCGGAAGTCGACCTGCTTGAGCTCGTGGTAGAACGCCGTGTAGCCCGGATAGCCCAGGTCTTCCTTGATCAGGCGGCGGACGCACTCCAGAGAGGCGCGGCGCTGGACGTTGACGTCGCGGATCACGTGGCGGCGGGCGGCTTCGATTTCGAGGCGCTTGAGGCGGTCCGTCTCGTTGGACATGAGCGCGGCGGACTGGCGGAAGGCCACGTCCTTGCCGTCGACGTGGACGGTGCGCTGGCTCTCGGCGGTGGCGACGGCGTCATCCACTTCGGAGACGGCGGTCTGGATGTAGCCTTCCAGGCAGTCGCCCAGCAGGTAGGCCAGCTGGCGCTTCTCCGTGGGGTCGTTGGTGGCGTGAAGCGCGTCCATCACCGTCTGGATGACGTCGCGGCTGTTCAGCGCGGCATACGAGTTGAGCACCGACGCGAGATCGAGGGTGTCTTTCAGACCAGCGCCATGCGGGTAGTACTCCCTGCCGATCGCTTGATTGCGCTCCTCGGCTAACTGGCGGATCTGTTCCAGCTGCATCCTAGAGATCTCCCTTTTTTCCCACTCAAAACCGGATTAGATGATAGTTGTAGGGGTTGATTTCGACGTCGTCCGGGTCGAACCATTCGTCCAGGGGACGGAAGACCAAGATCCCGAGCTTGCCGTCCGTGTACTTGTAGTGGAGCTGTTTCCTCAGTCGGGTGATGCGTTCTGTAAACTCCAGGTCCGTGAACTCTGGGTCTTCGTCACC
>JAQBPE010000273.1 GCA_028287685.1 Cyanobacteria bacterium RYN_339
GGCGGCGACGTCAGCCGCAAGCGCAAGCTGCTCGACAAGCAGAAAGAAGGCAAGAAGCGCATGAAGCAGGTGGGCCGTGTGGAAGTGCCGCAGGAAGCCTTCATGGCCGTGCTGAAGCTCGGCGGGGAATAAGGGTAAAAGGTTGGTGACGGCCATGGGAGCCGCACCGCAACATAATTGCAGGGCCAACGACGCTTGGTTGTCGGATGGCCAGGAGGGAAGTCTTGGAGTCGCCATCGACGAACAACGCCCCGGCCGGCGCGACCGACGAGTTCTGGGCCTTTAACCCCCAGCAACCGCCGCCGGTGGCAACGGGGGGCGGTGACGACACCAGCCTGGACGAGCTGCTGGCCCTGTACCAGACGGCCCAGGACGCTCCCGCCGGCGCGCCCTTCGCGCCCATGGGCGAGCCCGACAGCTACCCCGGCTTCGGCGCGCCCGGCATGGACTTCAACGCCGGTTTCGGCGATCCCGCGACCGACGCGCCCTTCCCCGGCGCCGGCGCCGACCCCTTCGCGGGCGGCTTCGACTTCGGCGGCGGCGCGGCCGATCCCTTCGGGGCACCCGTCGCGGACTTCGGTGCGCCTGCCGCGGACTTCGGCATGCCCGCCACCGACTTCGGCGCGGCCGACCCGTTCGGCGCGCCGGCCGGTGCGGACCCCTTCGGCGGCCCGGTAGCGGACGCCTTCGGCGCACCCACGGACTTCGGGGCGCCTGGTGATTTCGGCGCTCCGGGCGACTTCGGCGCGCCCGCGGCCGGTGCCTTCGACTTCGGCGGCGGCGCGGCCGATCCCTTCGCCGCCGGCACCGACCCCTTCGGCGGTGCGCCCGCCGCCCACCCGGAAGGCGACTTCTCCTTCGGCGGGGAAGCGGCCGCCATGCCCGACCTCGCGGCGCCCATGGAGGCGCCCTTCGGCGGCGATCATGCGGCGGCCGTCTCCTTCGATTCGCCCGCCCTGGATGCCTTCGGCGGCGCCAACGCCGCGGCCGGCGCGGACGCCTTCGGTGGCGTGGACCCCTTCGGCGGGGCCGACCCCTTCGGCATGCCGCCGGAAGCGGCGGGCGGCAGCGGGCTCGACGACCTGTTCGGCGGCGACGCCGGCCCGGTCTTCCCGGCCTTCGACGCGGCCCCCGCGGCGACGGCCCAGGTGCCTGCCGCGGCGCCCGCGGACGAGCTCATGGAGTTCATGCCGGAGGACGACGCCCCGCTCTTCCCGGCGATCGACGAGGGCCCGGTCTACGGCCCGATCGACGACACGCCGCCCAGCTTCGCCGCCCCGGTGGCGTCGCCGCTGGACGACCTGTTCGGCGGCGACGCCGGCCCGGTCTTTGCGCCCTTCGACGACACCCCGCCTGCCGCCGCTGCCGCTGCCGCGCCGGTGGACGATCTGTTCGGGCTCGACGCCGGTCCGGTCTTCGAGCCGTTTGATGACACCCCGCCCGCACCCGCACCCGCGCCGGCGGCGGCCGCGGAACCGGTGGACGACTTGTTCGGGTTCGACAGCGGCCCGGTCTTCGAGCCGTTCGACGACACGCCGCCCGCGCCTGCTGCTGCGGCCGCGGCCCCGGTGGATGACCTGTTCGGCGGCGACGCCGGCCCGGTCTTCGAGCCCTTTGACGACTCGCCGCCCTCCGCCCTGCCCGGCCTCGCCGCCGCAGCCGGTGTGGCTGCCCTGGCGGGCGGCGCCGCCTTGGCCGCCCACGCGGCCTTCGCGCCGGAACCGGAGCCCGAGCTCGTCACGCCGGCTGCGATCGACTTCACGGAGACCTTCGCCGAGGCCCACGCCCCCAAGGCGGAGATCAAGGCCGACCCGGACGCCACCTTGCGCTTCAAGGAGGTGCCGGCCGAGGTCACCAGCCTCCCCACCCCCGCCCTCGACCCGGCGACGCTGGCGGCTCTGACCGGCCGCGAGGTGGTCGTGCGCAGCGCGGATGACCGCAAGGGCGCCAACCAGCAGCTCACGCAGGTGCTGGGCAACGTGAACGGCACGCTCGACGAGCTGCAAGCCAAGCTCGCCAACCTCTACGCGGAGCTGCAACGCGCCGCCGTGCGCCGCGCCTCCGTCACGGAGATCAACGACATCACCGCCGAGCTGGGTCGCACGCGCGCGCAGCTGGGCGAGGGGTCCGAGGTCCACAAGCAGGTCATGTACATGCGCCAGCTGGCGGACGCCTACGCGGCGTTGCTGCAAGACCTCTAACACCCAAGCTTTACCTTATTTTGCCCCGTGGTCTTGTCAGACCACGGGGTTGTTGCTATACATGAGGTTGTTAGCACTCACCAACGTCGAGTGCTAACAAGCGACCACGAACCCCATTTGGCCCCATCCCCATAGAGGAGGAACCCCATGACCGCTACTGCCACGAAGATCCGTCCTCTCGGCGACCGCGTCGTCGTGAAGATCGTCAAGGAAGAGAAGTCTTCCGGCGGCATCTTGCTGCCCGACACCGCCCAGGAGAAGCCCCAGACCGGCGAAGTCATCGCCGTGGGTCCTGGCAAGACGCTCGATAACGGCACCCGTCAAGAAGTCGACGTGAAGGTCGGCGAGAAGGTGTTGTTCGCCAAGTACTCCGGCACCGAGGTCAAGCTCGACGGCGAAGCGTACTTGTTGCTCGCCGAAAAAGACCTGCTCGGCGTCGTTTCCTAGTTAACCCCGCCATAACTCCCCCCTGTAACGTCAAGAAGAGGTAAATAACCCATGGCCAAGCAGATTCTGTTCGACGAGCAGGCCCGCCGCGCGCTGGAGCGGGGCGTCAACGCCGTTGCCGACGCCGTCAAGGTGACCTTGGGCCCCAAGGGCCGCAACGTCGTCTTGGAGAAGAAGTTCGGCGCCCCCCAGATCGTGAACGACGGCGTGACCATCGCCAAGGAAATCGAGCTGGAAGACCCGATCGAGAACACCGGCGCGCAGCTGGTGAAGGAAGTCGCCACCAAGACGAACGACGTCGCGGGCGACGGCACCACCACCGCCACCGTGCTGGCCCAGGCCATGACGCGTGAAGGCCTCAAGAACGTCGCCGCGGGCGCGAACCCCATGATCGTCAAGTACGGCATCGACAAGGCCGTCACGGCCGCCGTCGAAGAGATCAAGCGCCTGTCCCGCCCGGTCGAGAACCGCACCGCCATCGCGCAGGTCGCGACCATCTCGGCGGGCAACGACAAGTACATCGGCGAGCTGATCGCCGACGCCATGGAAAAAGTGGGCAAGGACGGCGTCATCACCGTCGAAGAGTCCAAGTCGATGGGCACCACCCTCGAAGTGGTCGAAGGCATGCAGTTCGAAAAGGGCTACACCTCCGCCTACATGGTGACGGACTCCGAGCGCATGGAAGCGATCCTGGACGAGCCCTTCGTGCTCCTGACGGACAAGAAGATCTCCTCCGTGGCCGACCTGATCCCCATCCTCGAGAAGGTGGCGCGTTCGGGCCGTGGCCTGCTGATCGTCGCCGAGGACGTCGAGGGTGAAGCCCTCGCGACCTTGGTCGTCAACAAGCTGCGCGGCATCCTGACGGCCGTTGCCGTCAAGGCGCCTGGCTTCGGCGATCGCCGCAAGGCCATGCTCGACGACATCGCGTGCCTGACGGGCGGCGAGGTCATCAGCGAGGACAAGGGCTTGAAGCTCGAGAGCATCAACGAGACCATGCTGGGCAAGGCGCGCCAGGTGCGCGTTGGCCGCGAGAGGACCACGATCGTGGCCGGTGCCGACAACAAGGCCCGGGTCGAGGCGCGCGTCGCCCAGATCCGTCGCCAGATCGAGGACACGGACAGCGAGTTCGACCGCGAGAAGCTCCAGGAGCGCCTGGCGAAGCTGGCGGGCGGCGTGGCCGTCATCCAGGTCGGCGCGGCCACCGAGACCGAGCTCAAGGACCGCAAGCTGCGCATCGAAGACGCGCTGTCGGCGACCAAGGCCGCGGTCGAGGAAGGCATCGTTGCCGGCGGTGGCACCACCCTCGTCAACCTGATCGCCGCGCTCGCCCCCGTGCGTGACGCTGCCAAGGGCGACGAGCGTACCGGCGTCGAGATCGTGATGAAGGCGCTCGAAGCGCCCCTGCGTCAGATCGCGGAGAACGCCGGCATCGAAGGCGCCGTGATCCTGGAACAGATCCGCAACTACAAGGATCCCGGCATCGGCTTCAACGCCCTGACCAACGAGTTCGTCAACATGATCGAGGCCGGCATCGTCGACCCCGCCAAGGTGACGCGCTCCGCGCTGCAGAACGCCGCGTCGATCGCCAGCATGCTCCTCACCACCGAGGCGCTGATCGTCGAAAAGGTCGACCGTAAGGGCGGCTCCGGCGGCGGCGACATGGGCGGCATGGGCGGCATGGGTGGCATGGGCGGCATGATGTAGCCCGGCTAACCAGCCAAAACTTAAGGGCCTCCGCCAAAAGCGGAGGCCCTTTTTGAATGCTTTAGCGCGAGCGGTAGCCCTTGCTCACGGTGGTGGCCGCCGAGCCGCTGGTGCCCACGCCGTCGTTGCTTTCGGCCCGCTTCATGGCCGACACGCGGTTCTTGCGCATCACGGTCTCGCGCGCGCTGCCGTCGGCGAAGGTGAAGCGCCGCTTGCCATGCGTCTTCTGCGCGCCGACCACCTTGACCAGGTGGTAGCCGCCGTTCTCGCTGATGCCGACGTACTGGCCCACCGCCAGCTTGCCGTTGGCCATCGCCAGATCCACGCCGACCTTGGCGCCGAGAGCCTGCACGTCGCCCTCCTTGATGCCGCCGCCGTCGGCGCCGTAGCCCTGATCCTTGGCGAGCGCCATGATCGCGGCCTGCATCACGGCGCTGCGCTCCAGCTGCTTGGGCAGCCCCTTGGCCTGGATCTCCGCGAGCACGTCGGGCGCCAGGCTGAGCGCGGTGCCGTTCGCGAGCGTGGTCTGGCCGGTGGCTTCCAACTGGTCGACCTGCTGGCGGTAGGCCACCGGGTCCTTCGAGCGCAGCTCGCGCTGCAGCGAGGTGGCCACGCAGGAATCGCCGAAGGCCTGCACGGCCTCGTCCTGGTCACCGCTCCAGGGCGGGTTGCCGAAATCGGCCTGGGCGTTGCCGCTCAGGCGGTCGGCGCTGTCGGAGCCATGCTTCTTGCCATGCTTTTTGCCGTGGTCCTGTTCCGGGGCCGGGGCCGGGGTGTCGTTAACAGGCGGTGCGCCCCCGCCTTGCGGCTTGTGGGTGCCCCCATGACCATGAACCCGCATCGCGCCCTCCCCAAAAAGCAAACTGGCATGTAACCGTAACCGGTTACATGCCACATAAAGGTGTTTTCCTATCCTATGTCTATACGGTCTTACCTTGCTTGATGTCCTCGCGCATCTTATCGAAGATGAACTTGATCATCAGCTCGCGGTCGGCCTCGGAAATCTTGGTGAAGGCGAAGCCGCTGAGGTAGGTGCGCTTGTTGGTGCCCTGCGGGAAGGGGTTCGCGCGCACGACCTTGCCGTGCACCTCGATCACCTTGGTGGGCAGCGGGATCTTCATGCGCAGGATCGCGTTGGCGATGAAGGGCTTATCGCCCACCATCTGGCAGCCGCCGCCGGACAGGTCGACGATCTCGATGATGTGCTCCGCGTAGTAGCGGTTGGCCAGGTGCACGGACGCCTGCACCTTGAGGCTGACGCTCGCGCGCACGTGGCCGCGGCGCTGCTCGCGCAGGACCTGGTCTTCCGCCGGCATGGTGAGCACGAAGGTGTCGCCCATGACGTTGGTGATTTCGGTCTGGAAGCTCCAGACGAAGGCATCCTTGGGGATGCGGCACGTCACCTCGTACGGCAGCCCCGGGTACGACATGTTGTTGCCGTCTTTTTGGGGCTGCGTGATCAGGAAGACGCCGTCCTTGGCGCTCTTGATCTTCGCGAAGAAGACTTGCTCCTTCTCGGCATCGGCCGGGTCCACCAGCACGACATCGACGAACTGGCCCGGATCCATGGGCGGCGACTGGTTGTCGGACACGGTAACCCTCAACCCCTTTCGGCGGCGTCTCCATACGCCTCGAACCGCGAGATCGTCATACCCCGATCCCTGGAATTTCTAAATGCGCGCGAGGACTGGCATTGGAGGCCTTCCCGAGTGTGACATGGCGCCCCGCGATCGCGCAGCGACGCCGATCACCCTTCGCGCGGAGGCGCCACCGGTGCGGTTTGCGGCCCGACCAGGCGCGCGCGGGCCACGGGCACGGCCAATCCCAGCTCCAGCTGCTTCACGCGGTAGAGCACGTCCTCGCTGATGCGCCGGTTGCCCGCGATCAGGTCGGCCACCAAGCCCATCATGATCACCTGGAAGCCCACGATCGAGAGCACGGCGGCCAGGATCAGGCTCTGCACGTGGCCGCCGCCGCCGGTGGTCACGTAGAACCACATGAAGCGCAGCCCCACGGCCAAACCCGCCCCGGCGAGCAACAGGCCGAGCGTCACGAACAGCCGCAGCGGCTGGTACATGGCGTAGATGCGGATGATCGTGGCGGCGGAGCGCAGCACATACTGGCTGGTGCGCGAGAACAGGCGGCTGGGCCGGGTTTCCGGGTTGGTGGCCACGGGCAGGTGCGCGAGCCGCAGATTCTTCGAGCCGGCCTGGATGATCGTCTCGAGCGTGTAGGTGAAGTCGGAGACCACCACCAGGGAGAGCGCGGCCTCGCGGTTGAAGGCGCGGAAGCCGCTGGTGGCGTCGGGCAGATCCGTGCCCGCGGCCTGGCGCACCACCCACGAGCCCAGCTTCTGCAACAGGCGCTTGGTGGGCCGCCAGTCGGCGGTGCCCGCACCCATGCGGGCGCCCACCACCATGTCGGCCTTGCCGGCCACGATCGGCGCGATCAACGGCGCGACCTCCGATCCCTGATACTGGTGGTCGCCGTCGGTGTTGACGATCAGGTCTGCCCCCAACTTCACGCAGGCGTCGAGCCCGGCCATGAAGGCGCGCGCGAGCCCCTGGCGCCCGGTCAGGCGCACCACATGGTCCACGCCGCAGGCATGCGCGATGGCCACCGTGTCGTCGGTCGAGCCGTCGTCCACCACCAGCGTCTCGATGCGCTCGATGCCGGGCAGCGTCCGCGGCAGATCCGCGAGCGTGGTGGCGAGGGTTTGGGCCTCGTTGTGGCAGGGGATCTGGATGATCAGCTTCACAGGGGATTTATACCCGGCCGGCCTCGATCAGCAAATCCCGGTAGCTGCGGGTGATGCGCGGCAACGCCGCGAGGCCCAGGTCCGCGAGCGCGGCCTCGAGCGCGGCCTTGGCACTGGTGGGGTCGTCGCCCACCACCTCGACCTCCACGAAGGCGCCCAGCCCTTGCACCTCGTCGAGCACCAGGTGCACGCCGCCATGCATGTACTCGTGGCGCGTCTTCGCGACCACCTCGGCGCGCGGGAAGCCCAGGCGCGCGAAGACCGCGAGCCAGGTGTCCAGCTCTTCGGGACGGATCGACGGCTCCAATTCCTCGCGGATCTTCACGCCGTCGATGACCTCGAAGCCGGCCTTGAGCGTGACGCAGGCGGCGTCGCCGTCGCGCCGCACGCGCAGCGCCACCGGCACCCCTGCTGTGGCCAGGTAGACATCCGTTTGCTCGGCCACCCGGTCGGGCGCGCCCAACCGGGCCACCAGCCGCGCACGGGTCGCGGCGTCGAGCGCCAGCTTGACCTCGATCTCCACGCCTACGCGCTCGCCAGCTGTTGCCCGTCGAGGTGCTTGCGCACGGCGGCCTCGATCGCGGCCACCACGCCCGCCGTCTCGCAGTCTTGCAGCATCTCGTGGCCGCTCTTCTCGAAGTAGACAAACTGCTTGTCGCGGCTGCCCAGCTTGTCTTCCAACAGGCGCATCACGATCGGGTGGATCACCGTGTCCTTGCGGCTGAAGAGCGTGGTGACGGGCACCTTGACCTCGCCCAGCCGGCGCTCGATCTCGTGGCCGAAGTCCAGCAGCTGCCCGAAGGTGGCCGTCGGGAACTTCTTGTAGTTGGTGCAGCTCTTGGCGAGCTCCATGTCGCTGAAGCTGTTCTGCGAGTCCCAGTAGCGGAAGAAGATCTTGATCAGGGGCGTGAGCGGCACCAGCGGGTCCGCGAAGCGCAGCGCGGGCGCCAGCAGCACCAAGCCCGCCACGTGCTCGCCGTGCTCCATCGCGAGGCGCAACGCCACCAGCCCGCCCATCGAGAGCCCCACGATCACGACGCGCTCGACCTCCTGGGTCAACTCTTTCAGGGCGGCCAGGCCGTCGTCGTACCAGTCGCCGTAGCGCACGCCGTCCAGGTCTTCGAAGCGCGTGCCGTGGCCGCGCAGGACCGGCATGCGCCAGGGCAGGCCCAGGCCTTCCGCCACGGGCACGACCGCGCGAACGGTGTCCAGGCTGCCCGTAAAGCCGTGCACGATCAGCACGCCGAGGGGCTTCTTCTCGTTGGCCATGGGAATCTCCTTGCTACAAAAAGGGGGGGCCATTGTAACAGATCGGCGTCAGGGCGCGGGTTTGGCACTGGCATGGGGGTTCGAATGGTGTTAAAATATATGAAGTTGGAGCGGTTTATGTAAATTTTCCACGCCTGATTTGGGGGATTTGACGATCCGCCGGTTGGAACTCTCCGTGTACGATGGAGATGGTTCACAAATGTTTACATCGGGCGAGCGAAAGAGGGTGCAGGGATGATCGAGGCCGAAGTCCACCGGAACGAACAGTTGTTGATGCAGCGGACCTACTACGAACCGAGCCTGTCGCTGGAGATGGTGCTCAAGCAGCTCGAGATGTACATCGTCAACGAGCAGCTCAACACCGCGGGCGAGTGCCTGCTGCGCGTTCGCTTCAGCAACCTGAGCAAGCAGGCATCCTAACCGAAATGGCCGAACCCGGCGTCCGCCGGCGCGTCGAGGGCTCCGTCGGAGCCTCGCACCCACGCGCGCCCGGTGCCGGGCCGGACCTCGCCCACCCGCGTGGCCGGCGCGCCCGCAGAACTTAGCGCCGCGACCACGCCGGGCCACCCCGCTACCGATACGCAGCCCACCAACCCGTAGTCCTCGCCCCCGCCCAACACCCACCGTTCGGCAGCGATCCCGGCCAACGCGGCGACCCTCGTGGTCGCCGTTTCGCATGGGAAGGCCTCCGGCCACAGCACCAGATCCACCCCGCTCGCCTCCGCCAGGGCTTGGGCCGAGCGTCCCAGCCCGTCGCTGTTGTCGATCAACGCGATACGGGTGTTCAGGGCCGCCAAACCCTGGCCGGCGGCCAGTTGCGGCTGGGGGCGGCGGTGCGCGGCGATCGCCGCCTCGTCGTGCTGGCCGTGCTCCAAGCACCACAGCCCGGCCGCCGCGAGCCCGGCCGGCCCGGTCATGAACACGACGTCGCCTGGTCGCGCGTCGGAGCGCAAAAGCGGCGTTGCCGCCTCGCCCACCACCGTCATGGAGAGGACGATCCCGCCGGCCGCGCGCACGGTGTCGCCGCCCGCGATTGTCACGCCATGGGCATGGGCAAGCGCCGCCATGCCGGCGTAGAGCGCCTCGACCCAGGCGAGCGTCGTGGTGGGCGGCAGCGCCAGCCCCACCACCGCCCAGCGCGCCTTGCCGCCCATGGCCGCGATGTCGCTGAGGCTCACGGCCAGCGCCTTGTGCCCCAGCGCCTCGGGCGGGGTCGTGTGGGTGCGGAAGTGCACGCCCTCGACCAGCAGGTCGACCGTCGTCAGCGCCAAGCAGCCCGGCGCGATCCGGCCTGCCGCCGCGTCATCGCCGAGGCCGATCTCCCCCGCCGGGGCCGGCCCGAGCTGGGCGGCCAGGCGGGCGATCGCCCCCCATTCCCCGGCCTCGTGCAAGTCGGTCATAACGCCTTTTAACTCGAACTTAACGGCTGTGTAAGAAAGATCTTACCTGGACGGCCGCATAACCCAAGTGATCCCTTGGAGAGTTATGAGCCGTATCGATTCCTACATCGAGCACCGCTTCGACGGCGTCCGCCAGGACGCCCGCTATCGTCCCATCATCGACCGGGCGAAGCAAGCGGCCACCGCGCAAGGCGCCACCACGGATTCCGTGCTGGCGGCGGCGGTCTCGGTGGCGCGGGACCAGTTCCAGGGTTCGACGGATGACAGCCTGCGCGAGGCCGCCCTGGCGAGCGCCATGGCCGCCCGCATCGAAAGCCCCTTCGGGCTGAGCGACCTGCCCGCGGGCACCGACAAGACGGAGCACTTCCTGGTCAGCGCCATGATCGGCCTGAAGGTCACGCACGCCCTGGACCACGTCCTGCCCCGCGGCATCGCCGCCTGGCTGGGCGAGCACGCCGCGAAGGCCGTGGGCGTCGCCAAGGAAGGCCTGGACTTCGTCACGCACAGCGACTTCGGCAAGACCGACATCACCGCCGACTTCAAGGGCGCCGAGCTCGGCCCCCGCTTCACCGTCACCCGCGTGGCCCCGCGCCTGAAGGTGACGCCATGAAGCGGCTGATCCTGGGCGTGGCCCTGTTGAGCGCCGGCTGCGGCAAGGCCAACGTGGGCGTCAAGGTCGAAGCCACCCCGCAGACCCAGGTGGTCGGCGGCCGCACCCTCGTCAAGTTCGGCTTCGGCGCCGAGGGCGGGGTTGCCCCGGCTGTTGCCCACACCACGACCGGCTGGGTCGCCGCTTATGCCGGCTCCAACCTGGGCGATCGCCAGCTCTACATCACGCACTCCGCCGACGGCAAGGCCTGGGACAAGCCCAAGAAGCTGGGCGTGAGCGGCTACACCGACCAGTTCCCCTGCTTCGCCGCCGACGGCGCGGGCGCCCTGCACCTGTTCTTCGCGAGCAACCGCGAAGGTGACGACTTCTCGCTCTACCAGGCGACTTACGCCAACGGGACCTTCGGGGCCGCGACGGCGATCGCCGACACCTTGGGCGCCGCGGACTGCGCCGTGGCCTGGGACGGCAAGCGCTTCGTGCTCGCCGCCGAGACCCTGGGCGTGGGCATGACCCTCAAGACCAGCGCCGACGGCGCCACGTTCACGGGCGAGGAGATCCTGGTCGACCAGGGCTTCGAGCCCGCCATCACGGCGCTCGCCGACGGCAAGCTGCTGGTGGCCTACATGCACGACGGCGGCATCTACGCGAAGACGGGCAAGCCCGGCGCGTGGGGTGCGGAAGTCGAAGCCGCGACGTCGGTCGGCCGGCTGCAAGAGCCCGCCCTGGCCTTCGCCAACGGCAAGGGCTTGCTGGTCTTCGGCGAGAAGAACGGCAGCCAACAAATTTCGGCGCGGCGCTTCGACGCGGCCGGGAAGTTCGAATCGACCGCTTATGTCCAGCCGGACGCCGGCGGTGATGCCCGTTCGCCGGGCCTCGCCGTGGGGGACCACGGGGATTACGGCCTGATTTGGGGTATGAAGTACAGCACTGGGCAACAAGGCATCGTCTTTTCCGTCATGGCGGCGGAATAGCCCTAGCAACTGGAGGAAACCGTGAGTATCCTGCTCGAGCGCCACAACCCGGCCAACCAGCTCATCGGCGAGATCCTGATCTCGCAGCAGTGGATCACGCCCACGCAGCTGCAGGACGCCGTGTCCGAGCAGAAGCGCACCAACCAGCGTCTGGGCGAAATCCTGATGCGTCTGGGCCACCTGTCGGAGATGGAGCTGAACTTCATCCTCGCCCAGCAGAAGGGCAACACGCTGACGGGCGAGACCGACACGGTCAAGCAGCGCCTGGGCGACATCCTCAAGAAGTCCAAGCGCCTGAGCCAGCGCGAGCTGGGCATGGCCGTGGCCGAGCAGAAGCGCACCAACGAGAAG
>JAQBPE010000278.1 GCA_028287685.1 Cyanobacteria bacterium RYN_339
GCGGTGGAGAGCTTGCTCTGCAGCCGCATGGCGGACCGCCTCGCCAACAACCAGGGCGTGCCCTACCACCCCGACAAGGAGCTGTGGGGCCAGGGGCTGGTCCAGGTCGTGGTGCCGCTGCTCAACGGCTTCCCGCACACGGGGGCGCTGGCGCGCACGGCCACCAACATCAAGTTGGGTGCGCTCTCGCCGTTGGCGGGCATCTTCAAGGCGGTCTTGAAGCTGTCCATCGCCTTCTTCCTGGCGCACTACCTCGAGATGGTGCCGATGGCCTGCATCGGCGGCATCTTGCTCTACGTCGCCAGCGGGATGGTCAAGCCGGCGGAGGTGCGCGAGGTGCTGGCCACCGACCGGTTGCAAGTCGGCGTCATGGCCTTCACCGCCGTGATGGTGGTGGCGACGGACTTCATGAAGGGCGTGCTGAGCGCGTTGGTGCTCTACGGCATCCTGATGGCGGCCTCACGCCGCAAGCAGGAAGTCCCGTCCCTCCAGGAACCCGCATGACGTGAGGTGCGTCCGCACGAACTCGTGGGCGCCGCGCCTACCCGCGTAGGAGACGATGAAGCCCTGCGCGGGCGAGCGCACCTCCTGGTAATACCGGATCGGCACGTCACGGCTGATGCGGCGGCGTGGGTCCACGTCGACGTAGGCCGTGATGCGACAGCCGGCGGCCTCCAGGTACGCCGCCCGCTGCCGCGAGGACTTCCCAGAGCCCCAGACAACGACGTCCGGGTGCGCTGGGTTGTGCCTCGCCAGCCAACGCGCGAGGTAGCCCGCCTTCAGGCGGTAGAAGGCCTCCACGCCGTAGCGGGGGTCGGTGCGGCTGAGGCGCCCGGGCGTGTCGTGCCAGTCCAACAGCACCTCCGGGGCCTTGGCCATGCGCACGTCCGCCTCCAGCCAGCGCAGCCACAGCTCGTAGTCCTCCGGAAAATCGCCGTCGCGGTAGCCGCCATGACGCTCCAGCAGCTCGCGCCGGAACAACACGGACGGGTGCGCCAGCGGCGACTCCACGAAGCGGTTCAGGGCGATGTCTTCGGGCGTGAGGATGCCGTTGAGCCACGTGACGTGGCGCGCGTAGCCTTCCGTGGCGGCCGCGCCGGGGTCCGGGTGGGCGACCCGGCAGGAGACCAGCCCGTAGTCGCCAGCCACCAAGAGCGACCGCTGGACCGCGAGCCGGTCCGGGCGCATGAGGTCGTCGGCGTCCATGCGGGCGATGTAGCGGCCTCGCGCGGTCGCGAGGCCGGCCTCCAGGGCCGCCACGATGCCGCCGTGGGGGATGGCGACCAAGCGCACGCGCGGATCGGCACAGGCGGCGGCGATCGCCCCCGTCCCGTCGGTAGAGCCGTCGTCGACCACCAGCAACTCGAAGTCCGGGTCGGTCTGGGCCAGGACGCTGGCGATCGCCGCTTCCAGGGTGAAAGCGGCCTGGTAGGCCGGCAGCAGGACGGTGGTGGCGGGTGACATGGCAATCAAGTCATAGCATGCTGGTCACGGATCGCAAGTACCCGCTGTGTCATGATGACGACGTGACGCCGAACGACCCTGCCGGGCGATACTTCGCCAACATCCTGGACGCCATCGCGGATCCCGTCTTCGTGAAGGACGAGGCGCACCGCTGGATCACGCTCAACGACGCCTTCTGCCGCCTGATGGGCCATCCGCGCGAGGCCATGATCGGCAAGTCCGACCCGGACTTCTTCCCGGCCGCGGAGGCCGCGGTGTTCAGGGAGATGGACCGCGCGGTCCTGGCGTCGGGCGAGACCAACGTCAGCGAGGAGGACTTCACGGACGCCCAGGGCGTGCGCCACGAGATCGTGACCAAGAAGAGCCTCTACGTAGCGGAGGACGGCCGGAAGTACATCGTGGGCATCATCCGCGACCACACGGAGCGCCTGCACCACAACGCGGCGCAGATCGCGCGGCTGGAGGAGTTGGACCGCTTGAAGGACCAGTTCGTGAGCATGCTGAGCCACGAGCTGCGCACGCCCATCCACACCATCATGGGCATGACCACGATCTTGGAAGACGAGCTGGCCGGCCCCGTCAGCGACGAGCAACGCCAATACCTGTCCCGCATGGCAGGCGTGACGGACGGCCTGTTGGCGTTGGTGAACGACCTGCTGGACATGAGCCTCATCTCCTCCGGCCAGTTCGTGATCCACCGCCGCCCGATCGCCATCGGCGAGATCCTCACGGGCGTGGTCGGCAACCTCGCGTCCCTCGCCGCGGCCCGCGGCCTGACGCTGGTTGAAGACGTGCCGGCGGAGCTCCCCGCCGTGGTCGCGGACGAGCAGCGGGTGGGCCAGGTGCTGGCCAACCTGGTGGGCAACGCCATCAAGTTCGCGCCCGCGGGCAGCGCCGTGACGGTGCGCGCCCTGCACGTCCCCGGCGCCCTGCGCTGCGAGGTGGTGGACGCCGGTCCCGGCATCGCCGCAGCGGACCTGCCGCGCCTGTTCAAGCGCTTCGGGCTGCTGGACACGAAGCTGACCCGCGCCACGCGGGGCACGGGTCTGGGGCTGTCGATCAGCAAGGGCCTGATCGAAGCCCATAGCGGCGAAATCGGGGTGGAAAGCGAGCCCGGGACGGGCTCGACCTTCTGGTTCACCCTCCCGCTTTGACCCGGTCCTTCTTGCTGCGGGTCACGGCCTTCAGCACCACCTGGCCGCCCTCCACGCTGGCCGCCAGGTCGCCGTTGCGGCCCAGGTCGAAGGACAAACGCGTGCCGCCGGCCTCGGGGCGCGCGGCGATCGCCCCATGCTGGAACACGCCGTCCTGGGTCGCCACCACCTTGGTGCGCCCAGAGGAGGGCCGGGCGCCGGCCACGTCGACGTAGGCGCGCCCGCTGTCCAGGCGGTAAACGTGGAGCTCCCCGTCGGGCAAGCGGCCTTCCACGGGCACACGCAGCGTGTGGTGGGCGGCGTCGTAAACGGGCTCGCCCAGGTTGGCCCCACCCACGACCACGGGGTTGAGCGTGATGCCCGAGTTGGGCTGTTTGGGGGCCGCAGCCAGCGCGGCGGGACGGGTGGCCATCCGGGCCGACAACGGCAGCTGCTGACGGCGCAACGCGAGGCGCTGGCGCGGCAAGGCGCCCGCGTGCGGAGCGTGTGCGATAAGAGTCTGCGGCGAGCGCGCCATGGGCAGGGCGGCCTGCGCGCCGACCGGGGCGGCCGCGTCCGGCACGCCGCGCGCGGGCTGCTCTTCCCGTTGCGAGGCGGCCATCTCCGCCTGGGCGCCAGGGGAGAGCTCCTGCGGCCGCACGATCGGCACGTGGCGGCGGGGGTCCATGGGGGCCGCGGCCGTGAGGTCATGCGCGGGGCGCTCCTCGCTGGAGAGCAGGCCATGCGTCGGCTTCGCGGCCAGCACCCAGCGGCGGCGATGCAGGCGGCGGTTATAGACGGAGGTGTAGCGCGGGTGCAAGACGGGCGCCGCCACGGGGAAGTCCAGGTCGGGCGCTTCCGCCGCGGGCTCCGCGGCAGGCACGACGGCGGCAGGGACCACGGCGGCGACAGCCACGGCGGGCTTGGCAGCCACGGCGGCCGGCACGGCCATCGGGCTCTTGAATGCCACCGCGGGCTGGACGGGCGCCGGCTTGGCGGCCTCCTTGGCGGCCGCGGCCGCTTCCTTGGCTTCCGCCAGCGCCGTGGCCTGGACCGCCTTGCGCGCCACGGCCTGCGACGGGTGCATCATCGGCGCGATCCCGGCTTGCTGCGCGGGCGTGGCACGGTGGGGCGCCTCCGAAGCGCCTGCGGGCAGATCCGCAGCGTCTTCCAGGCCGGCGTCCGGCGCCAATTGCTTGCCATCGGCGTCCGACACCAACAGCGAATGCGACTCCGGCACGCGCTTGATCGGCGTCACGCTGACCGGCTCCGGGGCCGGGGCGGCGGCTTCGAGGTCGGGACGGCGGGCGGGGTCGGCCAGCACGGGGGTGGTCACGGCGGGGCGCGCGACGGGGGGCAAGGCGGCGGCCCGGGTGGGCGGCGTCAGGCCGGGCGGCTGCACGTGGGCGGCGGCCGTGCGCTGCAGTTGGTGCGTGGGGCCGAGGTACCAGCCGTAGCCCAGCATCCCCCACACGCCCAGCGTCACCACACCAAAGGCCAGGGCCAGCCCGCGGGCCGCCTCTTGGGGCAGGGTCTGGGGAAATCTGTCGCGCAGGTTCATGTGATCCGGGTCCTCGCCATGGAAACGTGGTTACGGCAAGGATCGTAGCGACGTCAGGTCAACCCGTCTGTGATCCGTGGCCCCTGGGCAAGGCCAGGACGAAGCGCGCACCGCCCGTGGGCGGGTCCTCATGCCACAAGTCGCCGCCGTGCAGGCGCGCCAGCCGCAACCCCAAGGCCAGGCCCAGCCCGATCCCCCGGTGCCGGCGCGAGATCGTGGAATCCGCCTGGCGGAACAGCTCGTAAATCTCCTGCCGGACCTTCGGCGCCACGCCCGGCCCGTGGTCCTCCACCTCGAAGCGTACGCGATCGCCCTCCGCCCGCACCGTCAGCGTCACGGTGGCCCCCGGAGGGCTGTGGACGATGGCGTTCTCCAACAGGTGCTCCAACACCAGCTGCAGCCGGTCCGCGTCGGCCTTGACGGCCAAGGGTTCGGCCACCAGCGCCAGCTTCACGCCGGCCGGCTCGGCGTGCAGCTGCGCCGTGGCCAGGGCGTCTGCGGCAACGCTCTTGGCGTTGTGGAGCGCCACCCGCAACGCCAGGCGCCCGTGGGCCAGGCGTTCGTACAGCGTGGCGTCGTGGACCAGGCGCGCCAGGCGTTCGGCGTTGCGGTGGGCCAGGTCCAGCATCTGCTTGCCGTCCGCGCCGCTGGGGTCGACGAGCCCGTGGGCCAGCAGTTGGACCGGCATCAGGATGGCCGTCAGCGGCGTGCGCAGCTCGTGGCCTATGATCGCGAGCAGCTCGTCCCGCATGCGCGGCAGCTCCTGCGAGGCCGTCACGTCCATCAGCGTGCCCTCCGCTCCGCTCACGCCGCCCCTGGGTTGGCGCCGCGCCACCACGTGCGCGCGCACCTGGCGCACCTCGCCGCCGGGGCGTACGAGCCGGAAGTCGAGGCTCGTGGCCTGGCCCTCCCGGCCAAGCTCCTCGCAGGTGGCCCGCACCTTGGCGCGGTCGTCGGGGTGGAGCGCCGCCACCAGGTCGAAGTCGGGCTCGCCGCTGGCCGTGGGTGGTCGCCCGAAGATGGCGAAGGCCCCCGGCGAGAGCACGGGGCGGAA
>JAQBPE010000282.1 GCA_028287685.1 Cyanobacteria bacterium RYN_339
TTCGACATCTCGGACGAGACCGGCGAGAAGAGCGAGCAATTCGAAATGTCGTCCGAGGCCCTCAAGCTTCCCGCGAAGCTGGCCCCTACGCAACGGGTGGAGTTGGCGCCTACCGCGGAAGGCATTGTCACCTTCCTCAAGCACCACCCCAAGGCGAAGACGGTGACACTCAGCGCGAAGTTCGCGGACATGGAAGTGAAGCCGCTCACGTCCAAGGACGGCCAGCCGTTGAAGCTGGAGCTGACCTTCAAGGTGCTTTAGTTTGTCGGGAATTGAAGTTGGGAGAGGAGAAATCGAAATGTCGAAGCAGTTGAAGACCCTGGCGGCAATTTACACGGCAGTCCTGATGAGTGGCTGCCAGGCTGGACCCGCGCTCCCGACAGCTGCGAACGTCGTCCAGCCTGTCACCGCGGCGGACGTCTCTCAACCCAAAGAGCAGGTCAACCTGCGCCGGGTGTTGGACGAGCAAGGCAACACCATCCCAGCGTCGATGTGGGGCATCAACTTCGTCAAAGACGTGGTGGTGTCGACCGTTTGGTACTCGTACTTTTGCTGCTGGCCCGGAACGGGCTACGACGCTTACATCCCGCACTATGGCGTTGAGCACCAACTCGATTACACCGTTTCCGGCCTCGGCAAGTTCGACTACGTCGGCAACGGCCGCATCCTCTACAAGGTGCCGGTGAAGCAGATGCTGGTCATCAACGAAATCTACGGCGGCAACGTGGTCATCAATGGCCTGACGGTCGGTACGGGCGTTGCAAGTCAAAACAAGGCGATGTCGGTAGCCTATAGCCCGTATTCGGGCGCTCAGCAGACGACCTATGCAACGGAAACCCCCGGTCGGATCAGCGTGAATTACGTTTTCGGCCCCGGGGACGACATTGTCATTACCGCCAACCCCGGCACCACGATCGTCGGCTACACCGCGGATCCCGCGTTCCTGGCGGGCCAGGGCGGCAATGAAGTAGAGAAGTAGTCGGTGGTGGGCAAGGTCAAGCGCTCTAGCGGCGCTGCTCGAACCCGCCGAACTCCCCGGTGGCGTCCGACCAGGTGACGTCCACGCCCGCGACCTGGGCGGCGTCGGGGCCGCGGTGGCACCACTGGACCAGGCGGTCCAGGGCCTCTTGGGGGCCTTCCGCAACGACCTCGACGCGGCCATCGTGCAGGTTGCGCACCCAGCCCGTCAGGTGCAGCGGCGTCGCCACGGCCTCCGTCGAGGCCCGGTAGAAGACGCCCTGGACGCGGCCCGAGACGTAGAGGTGGACGCGCTGCATCTAGAGCCGGAACTGGACCGCCGGCGTGGCGGTCTTCTTGGCCCCGTTCTGGATCCAGGTCTTGATCGCGTTGATCTGGTCGTCGGGCAATTTCTGGCCTCGCTGGGGCATCATGTCGCCCTCGCCCGCCGGGGGGCTTTCGAGCTTCTGGACCAGGAAGCTGTTGGCCGGGTCGCCCGGGATCACGCGCTTCTTGTTCGTCAGCTTGGCCTTGTCGTTCTCCGCGGCCACGTTGACCAGTTGCTCGTAGGCCACGTCCGCCGTCAGTTGCAGGCCGCCCTTGGTGCTGGTCGCGCTATGGCACGAGCGCGTCGAGCAGGTGGTGAAGACCTTGGCGGCGATGTCGTCGTAGGTGGGCTGGATGGAACCGACCGCGACGGGGTTGGTGCCCTGGCAGGCGGCGAGCAGCGCGGCGGCGAGGGCGGGGATGGCGAGGAGGGTGATGGCTTGCTTCATGGTGTCCTATATGCCCCTCGTTCATGATAATCTCGCGCCATGAGCCACCCCTACATGCAAATCTCCCCCGAGGTCGCCGCCGCCCTGGAGGCCCACCGGCCCGTGGTGGCGCTCGAAAGCACCATCATCACGCACGGGATGCCGTTCCCGGCCAACGTCGAGACCGCCCTGGCGGTGGAGGCGGAGATCCGGGCGGCGGGCGCCGTGCCGGCCACGATCGCCGTGGTCTCCGGCAAGCTGGCCGTGGGCCTGAGCGCCGCGCAAATCGAGGCGCTGGGCCAGGCCGAAGGGGTCGTGAAGTGCTCGCGCCGGGACCTGGGCGTGGTGCTGGCCAGCGGCCAGACCGGCGCCACCACCGTGGCCGGCACGATGATCGTGGCCCACCTGGCCGGCATCCGCGTCTTCGTGACGGGCGGGATCGGCGGGGTGCACCGCGGCGCGGCGGCCACCATGGACGTGAGCGCCGACCTGTTGGAGCTGGCGCGCACGCCGGTGGCCGTGGTGTGTGCGGGCGTGAAGAGCATCCTGGACGTGGCGCTGACGCTCGAGGTGCTGGAGACCCAGGGCGTGCCGGTGCTCGGCTACCAGACGCAGCGCTTCCCGGCCTTCTACTTGCGCGACGCCGGCCACCCGGTGGATGCGACCTACGAGACCCCCGCGGCGCTGGCGGAGGTCCTGCGGGCCCACTGGGCGCTGGGGCTGGGCGGGGCGATCGTGGCGAACCCCATCCCGGTCGAGGACGAGCTGCCGCCCGAGCAAATCGAAGAGGCCATCCGGCGCGCCCTCATGGAGGCCGAGGCAGGCGGGATCCAGGGCAAGGCCGTGACGCCCTTCCTCTTGGACCGCTTGCGCACGATCACAGAGGGCCGCTCCCTGGCCGCGAACGTTGCGCTGGTGAAGCACAATGCACGGGTGGGAGCGGCCCTTGCGGTCGCTTTGGTTAGCTGATTACTTCTGCTTGGGGCCGAGGTGGAAGGCGCGGGTGGGCAGGGCCGAGATGGCGCGCTGCGTGTTCGCGTTGTTGGCCGTCGGGCGGCCTTCGGTGCCGTCCGGGCGGTAAGGCGGGATCAGCGGGGGCGTGGGCGCCGGCGACTGGCTCTGGCCCTGGGGCTGATCGCTGATCAAGCCGGTGATGGTCTCCATCTTGGGCTGGTTCTGGATCGCGCCGAAGGCACCCTTCACGGCGCCGGCGATGACCACCAGCCCGATCGCCGACAGCGAGATCATGCCGGCCGTGGTCGCGATGCCAGG
>JAQBPE010000286.1 GCA_028287685.1 Cyanobacteria bacterium RYN_339
AACACGGGCGCGTACGCGGCGCCCGCGGTCGGCGTCGCCGGTTCCCCCGGCGGCGCAGACGGCGCGGCCGCCACGGCCACCTTCCGCAACGCCAAGGGCCTGTTCTACGACCAGTCGGGCAACCGCATGGCCGTCGGCGACACCTACAACCACAAGATCCGCCTGGTCGACTTCAGCGTCTCGCCGGCCCAGGTCACCACCCTGGCAGGCACCGGCGCGGCCAGCTCGACGGACGGCCCGGGGGCCAGCGCCACGTTCAACGTGCCCAAGGGCGTGTGCGTGGTCGGCAACACGGTCTACGTCGCCGAAGAGGGCGGCAACCGCATCCGCGCCGTGGACATCGCCAGCCGGCAGGTCACGACGATCGCCGGCAACGGCACGGGCAACCTCGTGGACGGCGTGGGCACCTCCGCCCACTTCAGCGCCCCGCGCGGCGTGGCGATGGACGCGACGGGCACCTTGTACGTCGCGGATTGCGGCAACAACGTCCTGCGCAAGCTGACCAGCAGCGCCGGCGGTTGGACGGCGGCCACCGTGGCCGGCGCAGCTGCCGGCGGCAACGCGCTGGGCAGCGGCGCCAGCGCCCGCTTCCGCTCGCCCTCCGTCTTGGTCTACGATCGCCCCCACAACGTGCTGTACATGTCCGACATGGGCAACCAACGGATCGTGAAGATCGACCTCAACCTCACGCCGGCCGACGGCGGCTACGTCACCAACTTCGCCGGCACCGGATCGGCGTACCCCGCCGGCTCGCCGGTGGACGGCCCGCTGCAGTCCGCCCAGTTCTGCGGGCCCTATGGGCTGACCGTGGATCCCAACGGGATCGTCTACTGCACGGAGTGGACCGGCGGCACGGTGCGGCGGATCGACCCGGTGGCAAACCTGGTCACCACGCTGCGCACGTCGGGCTTCGCGACCTCCGGCCCGATCCGGTCGTACGGCAACCCAGCGGGCGTGACCACCGATGGCCTGGGCAACGTGTACTTCGAGGAGTTCCAGCGCCACGACATCCACTTCACCGGTAGCACGGCGCCAGGCGCCACGCCGCTGGCCCCGAACCCCGCGAACGCGACCGGCCCTGCCCCCGCCCCCGCCGCCTGCCCATGAAGGATCGGGCGGGTGCTATAATGGCGCTCGCTTTCCCCCCCCCGGCGGAGGTAGCCCATGGCCCTGAAGATCGGCCAGCTGTCTTACATCAGCGGTCTGCCCATCAGCTACGCGTTCGAACACGGCCTGCTGGGCGACGTCGACATCGAGAGCGTCACGGGCTACCCGGACGAGCTGGACGCTATGATGGCCCGCGGAGAGCTCGCGGCGGCCCCGATCTCCAGCCTCGAGTACATGCGCCGTGACGATCGCTACACGCTGATCCCGGACATCTCGATTGGGTCCTGGGGCCGCATGGGCAGCACGATCCTGTTCGGGCGGGAGCCGTTTGCCAAGCTGCAGGGCCAGACCGTGGCGCTGCCGCCGCACGGCGCCACCACCAGCGCCTTGGCCCGCTGGCTGATCAGCCGGCTGTACGGCGTCGAGGCCAAGTTCGTGGAGGCGGAGGGCACGCTTGAAGCGTTGCTTTCGCAGTATCCTGCGGCCCTGCTGATCGGCGACCAGGCCATCGTGGAGGCACGCAAGCCGGGCGAGGTGGCCCTGCGCCTCGACCTGGGCGAGGCCTGGTGGCAGGCCATGCACGTCCCCTTTGTCCACACGCTGTGGGCCACCCAGGCGGACCTCCCCCGTGAGCAGCGTCAGCACCTGGTCGAGCTGGTTGCCCGCGCCAAGGAGCTGTCGAAGGTCCACCACGAGGAGATCGTGGCGGAGGCCAGCGCGCGCCTGGAGATTCCGGCCGAGGAGATCGAGGCCTACTTCGCGCTGCTGAACTACGACTTCACGCCGGTGCACCGCCAGGGCCTGGCGATGTTCGGCGACTACCTCGAGGAAATGAGCCTGTTGGCATAAAAATTGCCTCCCCCTTAAAGGGAGAGGCAACCGGGAGCCCGACGCTACTCTTCGCCGCGGATCTCCTGCACGATCCCGTCCTTGACGATGATCTGCGGATTCGACAGCTTGGCGTACAGATGGTCGCCCACCTTCACGTCCACGAAGTTATCGACCTGGCCCTGGATGAACTCGCTGTTCATCTCCATCTTCGAGATCATATCCAGCTTGCCCAGCAACTCGGCCTTCTGGGCCTTGATGCGGTTACGCTGTTCCTCGATCTGGGACTTCACGTTCTCCAGCTCCGCGCCGGAGGCCCCGCGCTTCTCGAAGTCGCCCAGGGCGCGTTTGCCCTGGAACTCGAGCTGCTGCGCTTCCATGTCCGACTGCTGAAGGGCGGCCTGCAGCTCGGCGGCGGCCTGCTGGCGGAATTGCTCCGTCACGATGGCGACGATCGTGACCTGGCGGCGGAGCGAAATGGATTGCATGGATGAACTCCTACGTTGATGCGACGGTTGCTGTGATTGCGCGTTCATTCTATGGGCGGCCCTCCCAAGGTGTCAATTTGAAGGCCCCCCGCCGTGGCGGAGGGCCGATGGACTATGGCTGGTCCTTGTCGAGCTCCCGCTCGATCTTGTGGCCGAGCCGGCCCAGTCCTTCCTGGATCTTGCC
>JAQBPE010000304.1 GCA_028287685.1 Cyanobacteria bacterium RYN_339
TGGAGACCAGGTGCATGACGTGGCTGTAGCGCTCGATCACCATCTGGTCGACCACGCTCACGCTGCCCAGCTCCGCCACACGGCCGACGTCGTTGCGGCCGAGGTCGATCAGCATGACGTGCTCCGCCAGCTCCTTCTCGTCCGACTTGAGGCTCAGCTCGTTGGCCACGTCCTCCTCCGGCGTGGCGCCGCGAGGGCGCGTGCCGGCGATCGGACGGACGGTCAGGGTGTCGCCGGCCATGCGGAAGAGCAGCTCCGGGCTGGCGCCGACCACGGTCGCCGTGGCGAAGCGCAGGTAGTACATGTAGGGGCTGGGGTTGATCACGCGCAGGGCGCGGTAGACGTCGAAGGGGTGGGCCACGGCCTGGGTCTGGAAGCGCTGCGAGAGCACCAGTTGGAAGACGTCGCCCGCGCGGATATGCTCCTTCACGGCCTCCACACCCGCCAGGTAGTCGGCCTGCGTGAAGTTGGCCGTCACCTCGACCGAGCCCCCGGGGTGGCGCGGCACGACGGGCGCGGGGCCCGACAAGCGGTACTCGAGGCGGTCGATCGCCTCGGCCGCCCAGTCGTAGGCCTGGCCGGGGTCGCCACCGTCCAACCTGGCCAGGTGGACCAGCTGCAGGCGGTGCGACAGGTTGTTGAACACGACCAGCGAGGCGGGGAACAACCAGGCCGCATCCGGCATCGGCAGCCCGTGGGGGGCGGCCAATTCCGGGATGTCTTCCACGAAGCGGACGGTGTCGTAGCCGAAGTAGCCGACGGCGCCGCCGATGAAGCGCGGCAGCCCGGCGACTTCCACCGGCTTGAAGGCTTGCATCAGCGCGCGCAGCGCCATCACGGGGTCGCCGGTGCGGTGTTCCACGGCGTCGCCGCGCTGGATCGTCAGGGCGTCGCCCTGGGCCTCCAGCGTGAGGAAGGGATCCAGCCCGATGAAGGAGTGCGAGGCCCACTTCTCGCCACCCTCCACGCTTTCCAGCAGGAAGGTGCCGGGCGCGTCGCCCAGCCGGCGGAACAGGGAGACGGGCGTGTCCATGTCCGCGATCAGCTCCCGGTAGACCGGGATCACGTTGCCCCGCGCCGCCATGGCGACGAACTCCTCGCGGGTGGGCACCAGCGAGGCCACCTGGACGCCCAGCATTACGCTTGCTGCAACGCGAAGGGGTTGGTCTGCACCGGCGTGCCCAGGGCCTCGGCCACCAGGCGCACGCCGGTCATCAGCTCTGTGAACTGCTCCGGGAAGAGGGTCTGGCCACCGTCGCTCTTGGCCTTGTCCGGGTTGCGGTGCACCTCGATGATCAAGCCGTCCGCACCGGCGGCAACAGCCGCCCGGCTCATCGGCGCGATCAGCGGCCGGCGGCCCGTGCCGTGGGACGGGTCGGCCACCACCGGCAGGTGGCTCAGGCGCTTGACCAGCGGGATGGCGGTCACGTCCAGCGTGTTGCGGGTGGCTTCGTCGTAGGACCGGATGCCACGCTCGCAGAGGATCACCTGTTGGTTGCCCTCGGCCAGGATGTATTCCGCCGCCAGCAGCCACTCCTTGATCGTGGCCGACGGGCCGCGCTTGAGCATCACGGGCTTGGGCGATCGCCCCGCGCGCCGCAGCAAGGCGAAGTTCTGCATGTTGCGCGCGCCCAGCTGAATGATGTCCGCGTACTGCTCGACCAGCTCCAGGCTCTCGTGATCGATCGCCTCCGTGATGATGGCCAGGCCGTACTTCTCGCGCGCTTCGGCCATCATCTTCAGGCCTTCCTCGCCCAGGCCCTGGAAGGCGTACGGGCTGGAACGGGGCTTGAAGGCGCCGCCGCGCAGCACGGTGGCGCCGGCGCGCGCGACGTGCTCGGCTGTCTCCAGCAGCTGTTCGCGCGACTCGACGGAGCATGGCCCCGCCATCACGACCAACTCACCCCCGCCGATACGTGTGCCGTTCGGCAGCGTGATCACGGTGTCTTCCGCGCGCCACTCCCGGCTGACCTGCTTGTAGGCGGAGGTCACGGCGATGCACGAGGCCACGCCGGGCAAATCCTGGAACGGGCCGGGGTCCACCGCGCCGTCGTTGCCGACGATGCCGATGGCCATGCGCGTGTCCGAGGGCATGGGGCAGGGCTGGAAGCCGATCTCGACGATCTGGGCCTTCACGGCCTCGATCTGGTCCGGCGAGGCGTTGTGGTTCATGACGATGAGCATAGGAATCCTATCAGAACAAGCGCGTGTCGCTGCTTTCATACCCAGCGCGCCGCGTCTAGCCATCTTCCCATGGGGGAGGGGCAAGCGACAGTAACCATTTCTTGCGGGGAGCGCAAACGCTATTTGCCAACAGCCTCGGATGCCAGCCATTGGCGCAGCTCGGGCTCCTCGATGCGGGCGTAGCCCACGGCGCCGATGCGGCTGGGCAAGATGAAGGTGGTGCCGGCCGTGCGGTTCTTCTTGTCCCTCGCCATGGCGGCCACCAGCTCGTCGGCCGGCAGGTCGGGGACGGACGCGGGCAGGTCGAGGGCCCGGATCAGGGCGTCCAGGCGGGCGGCATCGGCCACGCTCCAGTCACCCCGCGTGGCGGCCAACCGTCCGGCGGCCGCCATCCCGATCGCGACGGCCTCGCCGTGCAGCCAGGTGCCATAGCCGGCCACCGTCTCGACGGCGTGTCCCAGCGTGTGGCCAAAGTTCAGCCAGCCGCGTGGTCCACCGGGCATCTCGCGCTCGTCCTGGGCCACCACCTGGGCCTTGAGCTCGCAGCAGCGGGCCACCAGGCGGGTCAACAAGGGCAGGTCGCGGTCGCGCAGGGCCTGGACGTTGGCCTCCACGGTGGCGAAAAGGTCCGGGTCCAGGATCACGCCGTACTTCAGCAGCTCCGCCAACCCGGCCCCGTACTCGCGGTCCGACAGGGTCAGCAGCGTCCCGACGTCCGCCACCACGTGCACCGGCTGGTAGAACGCGCCAATCAGGTTCTTGCCGCGCGGGTGGTTCACGGCGACCTTGCCGCCCACGGAGCTGTCGATCTGCGCGAGCAGGGTCGTGGGCACCTGCACGAAGGGCACGCCGCGCTGGTAGGTGGCGGCCACGAAGCCCGTCAGGTCGCCGACCACGCCGCCCCCCAGGGCGATGATGGGCTGGTGGCGCTTCAGGCCGCTGCGGATGCAGGCGTCGTAGAGCCGCTCGGCGCTGGCGATCGACTTGGTGGCCTCGCCGGCGGGCAAGACCTCCAGGACCGGCGCCCACCCGGCGTAATGCAGGGCGTGCATGGCCGTTTCCACGTAGGTCTGGGGGACGCCGTCGTCCGTGACCACCAGGCAGGTGCCGGGGTCGCCGGGCAAGGCGGAGGGCAGCCGCCAGAGGTTGCCCGGCGCCACGTCGATGGGGTACGCGCGTTCGCCCAGCGCCACGTCCACGCGGGCCGAGGCATGCACCACCTGGGCGGCGATCGCCGCGGCCAACGCCTCGGGCGGGACGCCGGAGGTGTCGAACCGCAGCGGGAACCGCTCGTAAACTGGCTTGCGGGAATCGTGACGTGCCTTGAAGACGTCGAAGTCCTGCCCCAGCGGGCGGTTGGGATCGGTGCCGGCGCGTTCCCAGAGCACGGCCAGCGGTGCCGTCAGGCAGACCACCGGCCCCAACGAGACCAGCAACCCGCGCGTGTCGTCCTGGGCTATCGCGCCGCCGCCGGTCGCGATGACGGTGTCCTCGTCGTGGGCGTGCGCGGCGATCGCCTGCCGTTCCCACTGCCGGAACTCCTCCTCGCCGTCCGCGAACAGCTCGGGGATCGATCGCCCGGCCATGGCCACGGCGGCCTCGTCGATGTCCACGAAGCGCCAGCCCAGCCGCGCGGCCAGCAACTGCCCGATCGTGGTCTTGCCGGCCCCCATGAACCCCGTCAGGACGATTCTCACTTCCTGACCAGCTTCACGACCGCCTGCAGCCCGAGCAAGTAGCTCTCGACCCCCAGGCCGCCGATCACGCCGGTCACGACCGGCGAGACGAAGGAGTGGTGCCTGAATTCCTCGCGGGCCCAGACGTTGCTGAGGTGCACCTCGATCTTGGGGCAGGGCAGCGCCGCGAGCGCATCCCGCAACGCCACGGAGGTGTGCGTGAGCCCGCCGGGGTTGATCACCAGGCCGCCGATGCCCGAATTGAAGGCTTCTTGCAGCCAATCGATCAACACGCCTTCGTGGTTGCTTTGGCGGCAGGTGATCTGCACGCCCATCGCCTGGCCGCGGTGGACCAACATGGCGTCGATTTCGTCGAGCGTCGTGGTCCCGTAGACCTCCGGCTCGCGCCGACCCAACATGTTGAGGTTCGGGCCGTGCAGCACCCAGATGTCGGTCACGGCAGTTGCTCCAGTTGCAGTCGCCGGCTGGCCTCCCAGTGGCTGTGCAGCTCGCCCAGGGAGTCCCCGCCGAATTTCTCCAGACACGCCTCCGCCAACACCCAGGCCACCATTGCCTCCGTCACCACGCCCGCCGCGGGCACGGCGCAGGCGTCGGCGCGCTCGAAGTGCGCCTGCACCTCTTCGCCGGTCGAGATGTCGACGCTGGGCAGGGGGCGCGGCATGGTGGAGATGGGCTTCATGGCCGCGCGTACCACCATGGGCTCGCCGTTGGTCATGCCGCCTTCCAGCCCGCCGGCGTGGTTGCTGGTGCGCTTGAAGCCCTTCACGAAGGGGTCGTGGGCCTCGTTCCCCGGTCGCGCGGCGACCTTGAAGCCCAGGCCGAACTCCACGCCCTTGATGGCGTGGATGCTCAGCACGGCTTGCGCCAGGCGCCCGTCCAGGCGCCGGTCCCAATGCACATGGGAACCTAGTCCAATTGGCAAGTTCGAGGTCACGACCTCGACCACCCCACCGAGGGACGTTCCGGCCCGCTTGGCGGCGTCGATGGCGGCGATCATGCGCTCGCCGTCGGCGGCGTCGACGCACCGGACGGGCGAGGCCTCCGCCAGCGCGCGGATCTCGTCGGGCGTGCGTGGCGTCTCGGCGGCCGACGTTGCGGCCTCGACGTCCCCGATGGCCGTTACGTGGCTCGTCAAATCGATTTCCAGCGCCGCCAACAAGGCCCGCGCCACGGCGCCTACCGCCACGCGCATGGTCGTTTCCCGGGCGCTCGCCCGCTCCAACACGTCGCGCACGTCATCGAGGCCGTACTTCAGCGCCCCGGCGTAGTCGGCATGGCCGGGCCGGAGCTTGGTGATGCGCCGCAGGGCCAGCTGGGCCTCGCGCGCCTCGTCCGCGGGGTCACGGGGCAGCGCGGACATCGCCCCCATCCAGTTCACCCAGTCACGGTTCTCCACTTGCATGGTGATCGGGCCGCCCGTCGTCACGCCCAGCCGAACGCCGGCCAGGAAGGTCACGGTGTCGCGCTCGATCTTCATGCGGCCGCCGCGCCCGTGGCCCTGCTGGCGCCGGGCGAGGTGGTCGTTGACCAGTTCCGCCGTCAGCGGCAGGCCGGCGGGGAAGCCTTCCACGATCGCCGTCAACGCCGGCCCGTGGCTCTCGCCGGCCGTGAGGAAGCGGATCATGGGGTCCTCCTGGTCTCGTCGACCTCGGCCAGCCCGGCGTGCAGGGCCTCGCGCATCGCCGCCAAGGGGGCCTGGGCGCCCGTCCAGCGCTCGAAGGCGAAAGCTGCCTGGTGCAAGAGCATCTCCGCGCCGTTGGACACGGCCAGCCCGCGGGCGCGGGCCGCCGCCATCAGGGGCGTCTCGGCCGGGGCGTAGATCATGTCCATCACGTGCGCGTCGGCGGGCAAGGCGGCCAGGGCGTCGCCGGGCAACGGGGCGGTCTTGCCGTGCATGCCCAGGGGCGTGGCGTTGACCACCAGCCGGCTCTCCGCCAAGATGCGCTGCAGCTCCGGCAGATCTTCGAAGGGCACGATCGCGCCGGCCTGCTCGCCGGGCAGCAACTGGTCCCGCAGGGCCTCGGCGGCGGCCTGGCGGCGCGCCACCAGGTGGACGCGGGCCGCGCCCTCATCCGCGAGAGCCAGCACGGCCGCCCGCGCGGCGCCCCCGGCGCCCAAAACGGTGACGGCCTGCCCTGCCACGGTGCCGGGCGGCAGGCAGGCGCGGAAGCCCGCGTAGTCCGTGTTGTCGCCGCAGAGCTTGTCGCCGTCCCAGTAGATCGTGTTCACCGCCCCGATGCGCTGGGCCAGCGGCGTGACCTCGTCCAGGTAGGCCATGACGGCGACCTTGTGGGGGATCGTCACGGAGAGACCGGGCAGCCGCCAGGCGCGCACGCCCGCCATCGCCCCGGCCAGCCGGTCGGCAGGTACGGGCAGGGCCTCGTACGTGCCGGGCAGCCCAAGCGCCGCCAAGGCGGCCTGGTGCATGGGCGGGGACAACGTGTGCCCCAGCGGGTAGCCCAAGAGCCCGTAAAGGGCGGGGAAGGTGGCGCCGATCATGGGCGCTATCGTAGCCTGCCCCGGCCGGCTTGGCTAGCCGTCAGGCCCCCCGAAGCGAGGTGGACGGCAAGCCCTCGATCAGGTCGCTGCCGCAGCGATCGCAGAACACGCTGGCGGTCCGGCGGCCGATTTCGTTGCATTTCACGCACATCGGCACCGGCACGCCATAGAGCTGCTCCAGCAGCGGGCGCTCCAGCAGCCGCGAGACGATGCGCTGGGCCAGTTCTTCGGGACGGGCGGCTTCCACGCCGTCCAGCGTCGGCGGCGGGCCCTTGCGGTCGTGGTGGGCCACCTCGTTGATGAACGTGATGGCGCGGCGAACCTGCTGGTCCACGTTCTCGATCGAGAGCGTGCGCCACTGGATGCGCAGGTCTTCCAGGTCGCTGGCCCACAGGCTACCGTAGTACATCGGCGGCAACGAGGTCAGGGCGCAGGCCAGCACGTCGCGCTTGCACTGCGGGCAGTGGCAGCGCAGCTCGGAGACGTTGTGGATGTAGTGGTCCACCACCTGGGGCAAGATCAGCTCCAGGAGGTTGCGCAGGCCCAGGTAAGCGGAGGTGTCGATCTCGCGGTTCACAGGGCGCCGCCCTTCTCGCGCAAGCCGATGACCCGTTGGATTTCCAGCGCGGTGGTATGGCCTTCGAGCACCTTGGCCTTGCCGTCCTCGAGCAACGTCCCCATGCCTGCCTTTCGGGCCATGCGCCACATGTCCAGCGTGGACGCGCCGTTGGTGATGGCATCGGCCAATTCGGCATCCACCTCCAGGATTTCGTACACGCCCATGCGGCCCTTGTACCCAATGCCGTCGCACAGGTCGCACCCCACGCCACGTTGCAGCGTCACGTCATCGTCGCCGATGCCCAGGAACTCGCGCTCCTCGAGGGAGGGCGTTACGGACTTCACGCAGTGCGGGCAGTTCTTGCGCACCAGCCGCTGGGCCAACACGGCCACCACGGTTGCGGCGATTTGGTGGCGGGGCGCGCCCATCTCGGCCATGCGCGAGATGGCGGAGACGGCGTCGTTGGTGTGCAGCGTGGACAGGACCAAGTGGCCCGTCAGCGCGGCCTCCATCGCGATCTCCAGCGTCTCGTGATCGCGGATTTCGCCCACCAAGATCACGTCCGGGTCGAGGCGCAGGATCGAGCGCAGGGCCGCCGCGAAGGTGAGGCCGACCTTGGCGGCAATTTGGATTTGCCCGATGCCGGAGACCGGGTACTCGACCGGGTCTTCGACCGTCAGGAGGTTCTTTTCCGTTTTATCGAATTGGTTGAGCGTGGCGTACAGCGTGGACGTCTTGCCGGAGCCGGTCGGGCCCGTGACCAGGATCAGCCCGTTGGGCGCCTTCACGGCGCGCTCCCAGCGGTCGCGCTCCTGGCTGCGGAAGCCCAGGCTGGTGAAGCCGTTGGGCACGTTCATCGAGCGCAGGATGCGCAAGACCATCATCTCGCCCCAGTGCGAGGAGATGCAGGCCACGCGCAAGTCGATCGGCTTGCCGTCCACCTGGATCGAGCAGCGGCCGTCCTGCGGACGCCGGCGCTCCGCGATGTTGAGGTCCGCCATGATCTTGATGCGCGAGATGACGGAGCCCTCGAGCTCCTTGGGCAGCTCCATCAAGGGCTGCATCACGCCGTCCATGCGCAGCTTCACGGAGACGCCCTTGGGCGTGGGCCGGATATGCAGGTCGGAGGCGCCCTTCTGCACGGCCTGCGCCAGGATGCGGTTCACCAGCTCGATCACGGGGGCATCGCCCTCGCCCACGGGCAGGGCCGTCACGTCCGTGGCTTCCTTGACCGCGGTCCGGCCGGAGCTGTTCGCGGCGATCGCCACCGCCTTGGTGACCAGGCCACTGGTGGCGCGCACTTCGTAGTAGAACGCGAGCGCTTTTTCGAGGGTTTCCTGGTTGAAGGCCAGGCCGTGCACCATCAGGTCGGTGGCCTGGGCGACGGAGTCGAACAGGCGCTGGGTCAAATCCTGCCGCATGCCCTGGATGTGGCCGACGATCAGGCGCTGGCCGATCCGCCGCAGCGGCAGCACCTGCTCGCGCATGGCCATGGTGCGCGGCAACAACTCCAGCACCCCGCGCGGGACGTCGAGGTCCTGCAGGGCCGTGACGCCCGCCAGGTCCTCCTGGAGCTTGAGTGCGCCATCAAGCTCGTCCTGGAGCAGGAAGCGCTGTTGGACCAGGACCTCGTCGATGGCCGTGCCGGCCTGCCTTTGGGCGTCCAATGCCAGCGTGAGCTGGCGGCGCGTGATGAAGCCTAGCGCGACCAACCAGATGCCGAGATGGGGGGCATTGCTCAATCCTGGCTCCATTCCGGGGTGGGGTAAAGCGCTTACTAAGTACCCGTGTCAATCCCTGTATAACAGATACGGACGCCGCTTCGCATCATACGATAGGGTCGCTTGCCCGTATTTTGTCGCCAACGCCCGCAAATCCCCGTTGGTGGTGAGCGCCGTCCACATGGCGTCGCTGCCGCTCATGTGGCCCAGGCCGGAGCGATACGCCTCGAACTTGGCCGGGTGCAGCTTGCGGAAGCTGGCCATCATCTCGACGGCCGCCTCGATCGGCTTGAAGGTGGAGCGATCGGTGATCACCACGTCGACGCCGTCCTCGCTGCCGACGCGCCGCGCGTTGAAGCGGACGCCGGGCAGCCGCCGGGCGTTCATGTCGATGGCCAGTGCCTTGCCGTCCGCCCAGCTGGCACCGACCCAACGGAAGGGGTGACCGCCGCTCCGGCAATCCACGTTGGTGGCCTCGAACAGCCCGATGCCCACGTAGTACAGCGCGGTGTCCGGGCTGGTCATGGCCGGCGAGGGACGGTGCCAGGGCAAACCGGTCTGGTCGTACCACATGCTGCGGTGCCAGCCTTCCATCGGCACGACCGTCAGGTCCGCGCCCACGTGTTCCTCGCCGTTGATGTAGCGTGCCAGCTCGCCAATCGTCATGCCATGCCGGATCGTGAGCGGGTAACGCCCGGTGAAGTGCTTGAAGGCCGGGTCAAGCATTTCGCCTTGTGCCACGCCGGTGATGGGGTTGGGCCGATCCAGCACGATGAAGGGCTTGTGGAGCTTCTTCGCGGCTTCCATGCACAGCCCCAGCGTGGTGGTGTAGGTGTAAAACCGGCTGCCCGAGTCCTGGATGTCGAAGACGAGCACGTCCACGTTGGCCGTCTGCTTGGCCGTCGGCGCGCGGTCCTTGTTGTAGAGGCTGAAGATGGGCACGCCCGTGGCCGGGTCGCGGCCGTCCGGGATGTCCTCCACATCCAACGTGGCGCGCACGCCGTGCTCCGGCGCGAAGAGCGCCGTCAGCTTCACGCCGGGCGCCCGGGCCAGCAGGTCGATGTCGCTGCGGCCCTGGCCGTCCGTGGCGCTGACGTTCGTGATCAGGCCGATGCGCTTGCCCTTCACGAGATCCAGGCGCTTGCTCAACAGCACCTCGACGCCGAGCTTGACGCTGGGGGCGGCAAGGGCCGGCAAAGGCGCCAGGGTGGCGGCGATGGCAAGGGCGAGGATGCGTTTCATGGAGACTCCTGTCGCGGGGTTATGTCGCCCTCACCTTACCCGAGTTAGACCGTCCAGGCACGGGGGTAGAAAGCCGGTGCCCCACCTCGCGCAAAAGGAACCGATGCGATGATTTGCCCCCTTATGAGCTACGCCGCCAACCAGGTCCAGTGCGCGGGCGACCAGTGCGCGATTTGGGATAAGCGCGAGCAATCGTGTGGCTTCCTGGCGGGCCCCATCCGGATGGAGGACGCGTTCCGCGACATCAACTCCACCCTGAACGAAATCAAGGTGAAGTTCTAGCTTCACCAGCAGCAAGAAGCGCGCGAAGCCAAGGCTTCGCGCGCTTTTTGTTGTGATTTCGGTTCTATAGGTTGTGCGTACGTTGGTGTTCGATCAGCGCCTCGAACGGGTTCTCGAGCGGCGCCTCGCGGCTGTCTTCCAGGGCCAACGTGTCTTTTTGGGAGATCATGGGACCTTTGGCGGGGCGGCCTTCGGCTTGCGCCTGATCCTGCTGCCCCTGCTGGTCCGCCGGCGCGTCGTCATCAGACTCCGTGCGGTGATCCCATGGGTTGGCCTTGGTGCGCTGGGTCAGCCAAAGCCGTTCCGCCGACGCATCTTTCTTGGCGTAGTTAACGCCGGTGGACTCGTTGGCGAGATCGGGCATGGCTGCCTACTTGTCTTGATCTAGCGCGTTCGGATGCTTCTCCGCCATCTTACGGGCGGTCTCCAACAGCAGCGGGAAGGAGGGATCGCTCATGATCTTCTGGGCGAGCGCCTTCACATGGTTCGAACTGGACTCACTTTCCGCGAGCTTGCCAGGTCCCGTGAGTTTATCGGTCTTGCTGCCACCGGGCGAGAGACCGGTAGCCATCTCCTCGAGGGCCTTTTGGGCCAAGTAGAAGGCTACCTTTTCTTGGAACTCCTGGCTGACTACCGGGGTTGCCACGAGTTAGGCCGAGGCGAACTGCCAGGCCGCGCCCAGGCGGACTTCGGCGCCGATGATGGCCTGGCTGGCGTTGGCGCCGATGGCGCTAGGAGCGTTGGTCGAAGCAACGCGGGTGTCGCCCGTCAGCTTGCCGGTGGAAGCGGCGCCCGTGTTCGCGGCGGTGTTGCCAGCCGTCGAAGCCGTGCGCGCGGTCGGACCGACGAAGGCGGTGCGGTTGCTGTTGTTGATGGGGGTCGTCATTGTCATATCCTCTTCTTGAACCGAAATACCGGGGTTGGCTAGAAGCGTTCGAAAGGGCGCCTAGAGTGTTTCTTCGGGGTCCCTTGCTTCGGGAGCCAAGCTCCGCGGGTCACAGGTATTCTATAGGAACCCCGGGGACAAAACTTGCGAGTTTAAAATCAGTTTATACAAGAATTTGATGGGCGTTTAATAAAGCCTCCCGAAATCGCCCGCAAACCCAGTCAGGGAGCCGATTGGCTTTTTAACACTAAGCATAACGCATGTGGGCATGTAAAACAGCGGAGAAGCAGGCAATGGCAAGGTTTCAGATAGGTTTTTGCTCACCCGCCACACCTAACCCGCTTGGTTAAATCAAGGCTAAGGATCGTGAAAATTCCTGCCTGGGATCGTCACCGGGCCCCTGGCCAGATCGGATCGCTTGCCTGGCGATCGGGGTAGTTGTGACGCCCGTCACGGCTTTCCCGGGTAACGAAACATGGCCCCAGCGGGGCATGAGCCTACTTTAAGACAACGGGGGTGCCACCAGGCACCCCCATCATGGACAAATCGGTTGGTCGGTTCCGTGAGCGGCGCTACTTCAGCAGGCCGATTTCCCGCAGGCGCTGCTTGAGGAACTCGCCCGCCGTGATGGGCGGGTGCTTGGCCGGCTGCTCCGCCGTGGCGCACTCGGGCAGGCAGGTGATGTCGAACTCCGAGTAGGGGTGAACGAAGAACGGCAGGGAATAGCGGGGGGAGTTGTCGCCCTCCGGGTTGACCACGCGGTGGGTGGTTGACGGGATCACGTTGTTCGTGAGGCGGCTGAGCATGTCGCCCGCGTCCACCACGAGCTGGCCCTCCAGCGCGTCGATGGCCATCCACTCGCCATCGTGGGTCAGGATCTCGAGCCCGGACGAGGTCGCCTCGCACAGGATCGTGATCATGTTGATGTCCTCATGCGCGGCCGCGCGCACGGCGCGGGGGTCCATATGCGGCAACAGCGGCGGGTAGTGGATCGCCCGCAGGATCGTGTTGCCGCCTTCAATCGCCTTGCGGAAGTACTCGCGGTCCGCCAGCTCGAAGTAGTCGCCCAGCGCGCGCATCAGGATGCGGGCCGTGTCCTCGAGCTGGTCATAGAGGGCCAGGTTTGTCGCCTTGAAGTCCGGCAGCTCCGTGGGCCAGACGTTGGCCGGGTAGTCCGGCGTGGGCGGCTGGTCGGGGCCGAGCTCGCGGCCGACGTGCCAGAACTCCTTGAGGTCACCCACCTTGGAGTCCTTGGCGTGCTCCTTGCCGAAGGTGGTGTAGCCGCGCTGCCCACCAGCCACCTTGCCATAGGGCTCCTTCACGGCCGCGGGCTGGGCGAAGAACTCCTCGTAAAGGCTATAAGTCCGCTTGATCAGCGCGCGATCGATCGGGTGGCCTTCAACCGCCACGAAGCCGAACTCCTTCAGGCCGTCGCCCCACGTCTTCACGAAGGCCGCTTTGGCCGCGGCGTCTCCATGCATGTAGTCCTGTAGGTTGATAACCGGGATTTTGGTCCTGGAAGTGGTGCTCACGTATCGCTCCTCGCGTCTGGATATCATAGTCTTGGGGCCGTTGCCGGGGGAATTATACCCCACCAAAAAGCCCGCCCCCGGAGGGGCGGGCTTTTTAACAGTGGAGATGGCGGGAATTGAACCCGCGTCCCGAAAGCAGACCATAGGAACGTCTACGTGTGTAGCCTGGGAATTGGTTAATGTCCGGCACCTCTCCTCGGCGCAAGAAACCGGACACGAGTCGTCCTAAATCTTAACCCGCCTACGGCCGACCTCTTGGCGGGAGCAACCTACTTGAGTTACCAGTAGACCTAATAGGTGCAGATCTACCAGTGATGGAACCTACCTAGGTTTTAGGCAGCAACCGCGAGGCGGTTGTTGCGGACCTTGACAGGGGCCATAGCAAGAACGTTGTTCTTGGCATTTGTTTTTTTTGCCGCTGGTTTAACGAGTAACGTCGACATCCTCGACACGCTGTCCCTACCGTGAACTCCCGGTCGAAACCGTGACATCCCCATGTAGAGAACCGTCTCCCATTATAAGCTACAATGTGCCCGTCGTCCATCCATAGAAAGAGCACCATGATCCTCACCATCAAAGGAACAGGCAAGAAGAACGGCGAAATCCCCGTGGGCATGGCCAAGGCCAAGGAGTACTTCTCCGACCTGGGCGCCTTCGTGCAGAAGATCGAGGACGTGGAAACGGTCAAGCCCCTCGGCGCGCCGCTGACCTACCTGGTCACGGACAAGCCCATTGGCGCGTTCAACTATTATGTGACGATCGTGTCGGTTCTGGTGGGCGAGTGGCACGACAAGGGCATGACGCTCTCCAGCCGCGATTTCGACACCGACAAGATCAAGAGCGAGCACCAGGTGCTCAAGGGCTTCATCGAAGGCGAACTGGTGCTGGCGGACCTCGGCGCCGACCGCACGGGCGTGGATTTGAGCTTCACCATGACGATCGAGTTCCCGCTGCCCGGCGCCCTGCGCCTCATGCCGCAGGCGTTGGTGAAGTCGACCTCGGACGGCATCATGTCCCTCAAGATGGGCGCCACGGTCGAGGCCCTCTATAAGAAGGTCCTCAACGACTTCCAATTGGCCGGTTGATCGGGGCAGGGAACTTCTCGGTTCCTGTTTGCGTATGTTAGTGTAGGGTATACACTTAAGCGAGGTGAAACACCATGACCGTGACCCAGATCGACCTGTTCGCCGAGATCGCCGAGCTCAAGCGCAAGCGCAACGCGATTTTGCTGGCCCACTACTACCAGGACCCCGACATCCAGGACGTCGCCGACTGCCTGGGCGATAGCCTGGCACTCGCGCAGCAGGCCGCCGCGACGGACGCGAAGGTGATCGTCTTCGCCGGCGTCCACTTCATGGCCGAGACGGCCAAGCTGGTGAACCCCAGCAAGACGGTCTTGTTGCCCGACCTCAAGGCGGGTTGTTCGCTGGCGGACTCCTGTCCCGCTTCGGGGCTGGCCGCGCTGAAAGCGCAGCACCCGGGCCACGCCGTGGTCTCCTACATCAACTGTTCCGCAGAGGTGAAGGCCATCAGCGACCTGATCTGCACCTCCAGCAACGCCGTCAAGATGATCAACAGCATCCCGCGGGACCAGGGCATCATCTTCGCGCCGGACAAGAACCTGGGCCGCTGGCTGGAGCAGCAGACCGGGCGGGATATGATCCTGTGGCAAGGCAGCTGCATCGTGCACGAGACCTTCTCGGAGCGGAAGCTGATCGCGCTCAAGGCCGAGCACCCGGGCGCCATCGTGCTCGCGCACCCGGAGTGCGAGGCGCCGGTGCTGGCCCACGCGGAGGTGATCGGCTCGACCCAGGCGCTCTTGAACCACGTGATCAAGCACCCGACGGGCAAGTACATCGTGGCCACGGAGGCCGGCATCCTCCATCAAATGGCCAAGGCCGCCCCGCAGGCGACCCTGATCCCGGCCCCGCCGGAGGGCGCGTGCGCCTGCAACGAGTGCCCCTACATGCGGCTGAACACGCTTGAAAAGCTCTACCTGTGCCTGCGCGATATGAAGCCCGAGATCACATTGGATCCCGGGCTGATCGCGCGGGCCAGGCTGCCCCTGGACCGGATGTTGGCGCTTAGCTAGCTAAACGGCCGCCACGTTGATGGTCCACTTGCTGCCGCTGTTGAAGTCCGGGCTGTTCGCCAGGGCGGTGGCCAGGTTGCGGCGCTCCACCTCGAAGGTGTCCATCACGTAGACGTCCATCTCGAGGGTCGGCGGGTTCGGGCTGTGGTCCGTGTCCAGCAGGAAGAAGCGCGCGTCCGCCATGGCGGCCTTCATCGCGTTCAGGTTGGCCGGCTCGTTGTCGAAGGTGGCGAGCACGGGACCCACGGCGGCGATTTCGGCGGCCTTCAGGCCCTTGAAGTCGGCGTCGAGCATCTTGGCGTTCGCCGTCTCCTTGAGGATCAAGCGCGTGCGCTCGTCCACGGGGAAACCGCCGGCAGCCAGCGTTTCGAGCGTCTGGGGCTGCATCTCTTCCGGGCGGCCCGTCAGGTAGACGACCTTCACGCCCTGGTCGGCCAGGTGGTTGACGTAGGCCACGGCGCCCTCGTTCACGGCGTCATGCGCGGTGTAGCTGCCGTCGAAGAAGCGATCGAAGAAGCCCTTCTTCAGCTCCGCGACGTGCGCGTCGTGCGTGATGCCCACGGTGCCCAGTGCCTCGACCACGTCGTAGGGGATCGGGCCGGCGGCCAGGGTGTGCAGCGCCTCGTGGAGGTCGTGCTCGCGGCCGTAGGTCTCTGCCAGCTCGCGGAAGATGGCGCGCTTGCGGGGGCGGACCAGGAACAAGGTGTCGTCGAGGTCGAACACCACCTGGGGCGCAACGCCTTGCTGGACGGCGGCGACGGCAACGTCGGCGAGCTCGGACAGTGGGCAGGTCTTCCCCGCGATGGGGGCAGGCATCGTGATCATGGGCAACAACTCTCTCTACTCTCCAAGAGGAACCCCCTCTTGCCGCCGTCGGCGCTCTCTCGCTTAACAGCTTGGAGATACCATACCACATGGTTAAGGGAAAATTAAAGCAGTTTCAACAAGTTTTCTTGAAAGTTTTATTAAATAATCGTCAAAACTGTGTTGTGACGCGGGAAAACAGCCGGTCTCGGCGCGGTGTCGTGACCCCTGTCACACCCCGGTTTCCCTTAGGTTTCCCTTAACTTCAATAAGAAAGGCCCGGAACCATGCGGTTCCGGGCCTGGGCCTACGGGGCGGATCAGCGTTGCAAGCCAGCCTTGGCGAAGCCCCATGCCTTGCCGCTCACGAAGATGCTGGCATGCTCGCAAACCTGAACCAACTCGTTGTCGGCGCCCGCCAGGATGGGGCTGTCGTGCGGGACGATGATCTCGTCCAGGCCCGCGCGGATGGAGGTGGTCTTCACGCCGTCGGGCGCGTGATCCTTCAGGCTGTTGAGGAACGTCGACTTCGGCTGCATCTGGTTCGCGCCCTGGCCGGGGCCGATGTAGCCCAGCACCGTGCCGTGGTACGGCGTGGCCAGGGTGACGAGGCGCTCGACGTCGGGCGTCTCCATCAGCTCCTGGATGTAGTAGCGCGCGATCAGGCCGCCTTCGCTGTGCGCCACCAGGTCCACCTTCGACGCGCCGGTCGCGGCTTTGACCCGCTGGACCTCCGCCCGCAAGATGCCCGCGGCCAGGCGGATGTCGCCGATGTTGGGGAACAGCTGCACGTAGGTGGTGGAGCGGCCCAGCGCCTTCACGCGCTTGTCGACCAGGCCGAAGTAGAACTTGAGGTCGAGGTAGCCAGGCACCAACAAGACGGGGTTCCCGCCGGGCGTGGCTGCCTTGAAGAACTCGATACCCACGTCATCGCCTTCGGTCGGCTTCAACGCCGCCGCCGCGTACTCCAGGGCCACCTTCGCGCGGGTCGCCAGCGAGGCGCCCTGCGCCGTGGCTTCCGCGCGGGTCAGCTTGCCGTCGTGATCGGTATCCAGCTGGGTGAAGGCGGCGGCGGGGTAGCCCGGCAGCTCCGCGACCGTCAGGGTGCCGTCGCCATTGGCGTCCTTGGCCTTGAAGGCGTCCGCGTCCGCTTGCAGCAGGCGCGCGGTCCAGTCCAGGATGCCCTGGGCCTGCGGCGTACCGGCCACGGCCTGAGTGGCGACCGGCGCCCGTCCACAACCCGCCAGGGTCGCGAGGGCCAGGGTGAGCGTCATGAGCCGAGCATGCATTTCCACGTTCCTCCCAAGGTCTTAACCACCTATTGGTTATAGTTTAACTCGTCTTTAACTTACGTGAAAAGGGCAAAAAAAATCCCCACCCGGAGGTGGGGGCTGTAAGCGGGGCTAAGCGCGGTTCGACAGCTTGGCGCGGGTGTCCAGCCAGAAGCTCTCGTGGTCGAAGTTCTCCGTGACGCGCCAGACCAGCTTCTGCCAGCGACCGACTTCCTCCAGCTCGTTCAGCACGCGCGACCAGCGGCCGACCATCTTGCGCGCGCCCATCAGGGCCCGCTTCGACTCGGCCAGGCGCCGGGCCGCCGTGTGGTCCATGCCCACCACCATCGCGTCGGCCAGCTGCAGCTCCTTCTCGAGCTGTTGCTCGATGCGGGCGATTTCTTGGTGCAGCACGTTCTTGGCCGCCTGTTCGGAGCTCAGCAACATGCGCTGGGCGCGGTCGTAGGCTTCGGCCACGGGCCGCAGCATCGAAAGTTGGTTGCTCTGCTGGACGGCGATCTCGATTTGCTTGGAGAGGTTCTGCTCCTCGCGGCGCGTCACGCCGTCGATGTCGCGCTTCAGGCGGTCCAGGGCCAGCTCGAACGGCGTGCCGGTGGCCTTGCCCAGCCACTCATGGACGGCGAAGTAGGCGGTGCGCACCGGCGCGGGCGTGGCGTCCGGATGGCCCTCGGCCAGGAACCCCTGGATCATGAGCAAGCGGGCGCCGGCGGCCTGCTTGAGCTTCTCCAGCTCCGCCTTGTCTGCATGCTTGTCGGCGCCCATGTGGCGCACCTGGCGCTGCACGACGGCCTTGAGCAGCGACTCGGCGAACTGCATCGGCACCACGGCGCGGCGATCGCGGGCGAAGTCGGCGACCTTGTCGAGCGAGGTCAGGAAGAGGTGGAGGTCGCCCATGCCGTCCGGGCCCAGGGCGGTCTTGTAGGCCGCGACCAGGCTCTGCGTGACCGCGCGCGAGTCGTTCAGCGCCATCAGCGCCAGCTGCAGCCGGCCGTAGCCGGGCACGCTCTCCAGCGCGCGCTTGTAGACGTCTTCGGCCTGGCCGGCGCCGACGCGGGCCTGGTAGATGGCCTGGCGGTGCTTGGCGTGGCACTGTTCCATGTAGCTCTTGTAACGCGCCTGCGCATGGAAGACCTGGCGGGCGTAGTTGCCGGCGGTCTCCTCGTGGTCCACCTGGGCCTGCCGCTCGTTCTTCTTCACGCTGGCCTTGCGGCGGTCTACGGCGAGCCTGGCCTGCCAAACGTAGCGCTCCGCCAACATGACGGCCTTTTTGTACTGGGCCGCCGTGCGGAACTCCAGCTTGTCTTCCACCTCGCGCGGGTGGGGCGGCTCGATCGGCATCGCGGAGACGCGCGCCGGCACCAAGGCGCTGCCCCGGGCGGGGGGGCGCTGGCGCGGTGCGGAGTGGAGGCCTTCGGCCAACATCTCGGCGGGGTCGGGGAGGTTCGCGGTCTGCATCAAGCGTGGCTCCGTACGGCCCGAAGCGTGCTCGCTTGCTCCGGCGTCGTACGGACATAATAGCCGCGTGGAAACCATAAGCCTGTGACGATCGTCATGATCCGCACGGTTTCACCGTTTGCGGTGCATCGATCACGTTGATTATGTTACCCTAGGCGCACCGCGTCGAAGCCGAAGATGGCTCTGCCGGCCAACAACCAGCGCGCTTCGAAGTCCGTCGTGGTGCGTTCCAGCTCCACCGCCTCGACCAGCGCGAAGCCGTGGGCCAGGAAGACGTCCCGGCTATACATGTAAAGGGGCTCGTCGTCCGTGCGGAAGTGGAAGACGCCGCCCGCGTGCAACAGCCGCCGGTAGCGCGCCACCCGGTCTGGATGGGTCAAGCGCTTGGGGGCATCTCGGTTGTCGGGCCAGGGGTCCGGGAACAACAAGGTCATGCGATCGACCTCGCCGTCGGCGAAGGCCGCGGCCAGGGCCTCGTCGGCGTCCCCGGGCACGAAGCGCACGAACCGGGCGCCCTGGCGCAGCGCCTTGTGGCGCGCCGTATAGATGCGGTGCATCTTGAGGTCCAGCCCCAGGTGGTTTTGGTCGGGGTGGATCAACGCGTGCTGCACCAGGTGGTGCCCTAGCCCGATGCCCACTTCCACATGCAGCGGCGCGACGCGGCCGAAGCTCTCATGCCAGCGTCCGGCTAACTTAGCCGGCTCCAGGATCACGTCGTAGGGGGGAGCCTTGTAATACTCTTGCGCAAGCTGCTTCTTGGCCATTCGCCACCATTGTAGCGCACCTTGCAGCGACCGAGCGCAGGCGGTATTCTGTTAGCTCGTTTCCGTCCAAGCACCAGGAGGTCAAGTTATGTGGGGCGTCGCCCAGATCAAGTATTCCAACGAGAACAGTTGGAGCCGCGGGGTCGTCTCCCTGCACACGCACGGGTGGGTTCACCTGATCACCTACCCCCGCGAGGTGTCCGGGGACGACATGGTCATGATGAGCTACCCCGAGAGCAAGGTCGAGCACGTCGAGTGGCTTGAAGTCCGCCTGACGGCCTTCGACGGCGACGGCAACGGCCTGCGCGCCGCCAAGGCGATGCTGGACAAGTACCGCCACGCGCTCTACCCGGATGCGGAAGGCGCCCCCATGGCGACCGCCGTCGACGGCGCTCCCGCGGCGCCCGCGGTTGCGGAGTAGGCAGGAATCCTAACCGTGATGAGGTTCGTCACGACGGCCCTGGTGGCCGGCTTGCTGCTCTGCAGCCTGCCGGCCCGGGCCCAGGGCAAGTTGCCCCCGATACAAGAACGCGTCCGGTTAGAAAGCGAAGGCATGGCCGCGCGTTACAACCCGATCTGCAAGCGCTACGGGCTGAAGCTGCCCGAGGCGATGCGCCTGGCCACCGTGCTGGGGGCCGGCACTTGGGCCAAGCAGGCCCGCGAGGCCGGCATCCCGGCCACCAAGCACAAGGCGCTGTGGAAGGACCTCACGGCCCTGCCGCACCCCAACTTCGACCAGAAGACGCCCTACAACCTGTTGGCCCCCGGCCATGACCGCTGGGGCGTGACCACGCAGGAGGCCATCAAGGGCTGGAGCCGTTTCGGCCGCGTGATCGAACAACAGGCGTTGGCCCTGAACCTCGACCCTGCGATCCTGGGCGCTTACGTCTGGACGGAGAGCAACTTCGACGCGCACCAGTACAACGCTTCCGGCGGCATGGTCGCCGTGGGCCTGGGCTCGGTGCAGGCGCAGGACTTCCCGCAGTTCAGCGTGACGCAGTTGCAAGACCCCGCGCTCAACATGAAGCTGACGGCCAAGGAGTTCCGCGAGAAGTGGAACCCGCAAGACATGTTCGGCACGGTCATGGACGTCTGGTACCCCGCCTGGCGCTCCGGGCGCGCGATCCCGCACATGGGCAACGCGTTCGGCTACATCCAGCTGTTCTCGAACCGCTACTTCATTCTGTTGGATTTGTTGGGGAATTAGCGCCTGCGGCGTTCGAAGCCAGTTCGTTCGACCCGTGGGGGTTGGAGGCTACCTTGATCTATCTTGACTACAACGCCAGCGCGCCGCTCGATCCGCGGGTGCGCGAGGCGATGACGCCTTACCTCGACGAGTTCTTCGGCAACAGCCGCAGCGGACATGCCTACGGCGTGCGCGTGAAGGAAGCCATCGAGCGGGCGCGTGGCCAGGTGGCGGCTCTGGTGGGCGCCGACCCGGCCGAGATCCTGTTCACCAGCGGCGGCAGCGAGGCCAACAACCTGGCCATCAAGGGCCTGGCCTGGGCCCATCCGCGGCGCAAGCACCTCGTGCGCGGCGCCCTGGAACACTACAGCGTGGCCTACGCCTGCGACTTCCTGGCCCGCCAGGGTTGGCGCCAGGACGTGGTGGCCGTGGACGGCGTGGGGCGCCTCGACCAGGCTGCCATGGCGCGCGTCGTGGGCGATGACACCCTGCTGGTCTGCGTCCAGCATGCCAACAACGAGATCGGCACCGTCCAGGACGTGGCGGCGATCGCCCGCCTGGCTCGGGCCCAGGGCGCGCGGGTCCACTGCGACGCGGCCCAGAGCGTGGGCAAGCTGCCCGTCAAGGTCGACGCCCTCGAGGTCGATCTCCTGAGCCTCGCCGGCCACAAGTTCTGCGGCCCGCAGGGCATCGGCGCGCTGTACCGGCGCGGCGGCCTGGGGCTGGAGCCCTTGATCCATGGCGCCGGCCACGAGGACGGCTTGCGCTCCGGCACCCACAGCGTGGCGCTGATCGTGGGCCTGGGCGAAGCGGCGGCCCTGGCCGAGGCCAACCTGGCCGAGACCACGCTGAAGCTGGCGACCCTGCGCGATCGGCTGTTCGACGGCATCCGCGCCGTCTTCCCGGCGGCTCACCTCAACGGCGACCCCGCCCACCGGTTGCCGCACACCTTGAACGTCTCGTTCCCCGGCTTCGACGGCAACGACCTGCTGGCGAGCCTCCCCGAACTGGCCGCGACGACGGGAGCCGCCTGCCATTCGGGCTTGCGCGAGCCGTCCATGGCCTTGAAGGCCATCGGCGCCCCGTTGGAGATCGGCCTGGGCGCCATCCGCTTGAGCCTGGGGCGCTTCACCACCGAGGCCGAGATCGATCGGGCGGCCAAGCTGATCGGCGAGGCCGTGGCCGTCAGGGCTTGAGGACGATCTTGCCGAACTGCCCGGCGGCCTCCAGGCGGCGGTGCGCCTCCGCGGCCTCCGCGAGCGGGTAGACGCAGTCGACGATCGGCGAGATGGCGCCGGTCTCGAACCACTTGAGCATCTCGACGAACTCGCCCGGCATGCCCATGGTCGAGCCCATGATCGTGAGCTGCTTCCAGAAGATGCGCCGGATCTGCACCTCCGGCACCGGCCCCAGCGTGGCGCCGTAGGTCACGATGCGGCCGCCCGGCCGGACCAGATCCAACAGCTGTTCGAACTGCGCGCCACCGGCGCCGTCGATCACCAGATCCGGTCCGCCGTCCGTGAGGTCGCGGATGCGCTGCAGCCAGGCGGGGTCCTTGTAGTTGGCACCGCCCTGGGCACCGAACTCCTGGGCGCGGGCCAGCTTGGCGTCGGAGCTGGAGGTGACGAACACGCGCGCGCCGGCATAGCGGGCCATCTGCACCGCGAACGTGGCCACGCCGCCGCCCACGCCGGTCACCAGGACGTTCTCGTCCACCTGCGTCTGCCCGCGCGAGACCACGGCCCGGAAGGCCGTCAAGCCGGCCAACGGCAAGGCCGCGGCTTCCTCCACGGACAGCGCGGACGGCGCGGCATGCACGTTGCTGGCGGGCACCCGCACGAACTGGGCGTAGGTGCCGTCCTCGGGCATGCCCAGGATCCGGAAATCCTTGCCCTGGACGCGCGCGTCGCGGCCCCAGTCGAGGGCGGGGTCCACCACCACGCGCCAGCCCAGCATGGACTCGTCCACCCCGTCGCCCACGGCCACCACCTCGCCGGCGCAGTCGGAGCCGGGGATCACGGGCAGCTTCATGCCGGCGTAGAGGCCCTGGCGGATGAAGACGTCGCGGTGGTTCAAGGCCGCCGCGTCCACGCGCACCAACACCTGGCCCTGGCCTGGCGTCGGATCGTTGACGGTCTCCAGCTTCAAGACGTCTGGGCCGCCGGTCTCCCGCAGGACGATTGCGCGCACGGTAGCACCCTCCGCGAGGGAGTGTAGCCGATGGGTTGGACTAACGCCAGGCCCAGAACTTGGTGCGGAAGCTGCGCTGCTGCTCGGGGAAGGTCAGGCCCAGGCGGGTACCACCGGTCACGCGGAACTCGTAGCCGGTCCACCTCTTGAGGTCGGTCAACGTGATCATGTGATCCGTCAAAAAGGCTTCGTCCGTGAACTTGTCGGTGTAGCCATGCTGGTCGAACTGCCAGCTGCGGCCATATTCAACCACGCCGCTGGTCTCCACCTCGGTGTGCCAGGCGATCGTCACGTAGTGCGCGCCGCGCTCCGTCACGACGGGCAAGTACGGCGTGTGGTCGCTCTTGAAGTCGGTCACGCTCTTGTCCGCGGCGACCATGAAGCGCGGCATCAGGTCGGTGGGATCTTCGGGCAGGGCGTCTTGCTGGGCGACCACCTGGTCGTCCGCGCGCACCTGGATGATGGTGACCGTCGGGGTGGCGTTCAGGCGGGCCGTGTGACCGGCCACCAGGGCGGCCGTCGGCGCCGCGGCGATCGGGGACGTCACCAGCGCCGCGCCCGGCGCGCCGGCGTGGCCGCAAGCCGTGAGCAACAGCGCGGTGGCTGCCAGCGTCGTATGCAGAACCTTCATGACCGACCTCCCTCCAAGACAAGGGGCTTGTCGCCGTTCGTCAGCCGTTAACAGATAAAGACCACGAAAAGGTTACGTTAAAGTTCGGAGAAATCGGCAGATCGGGGGGGAGCGGCCCCGATACTACGGGTGGAGAGACAGTGGAGATGTGCATGCAAGTGATCGGGCGAATGGGCCTGGGTGCATTGATCGTAGCGAACCTCGCGGCCTGCGGCTTGAAGCCCGGCCTGCCGCTGGCCGTCGCGGCCGTTGGCGATCGCCCCTTCCTGGCCCAGATGGTGGCGGCCCCCCGGCCCACCCAGAGCGCCTTCGGCGGCGGCGACGTGCAGGACGGCGCGCCGCTGGACCGGCCCTTCTCCCTTTCGGCCGGCGGCGAGGGCCTCGTCACCTTTGCGGCGGCCGTACCCGGCGCGGACTGGGAACTTGCCGGCAACCAGGGCGCCACCTTGAAGCTATACCTGGACGGCCGATACAACCAGGACGTGGTGATCCCCACCGGGGCTGCGTTGCACCCCTTCGACGTCAGCCTGGGCCATGTCGAGCCGGGCCCCCATGTGCTGCGCTTCGAGCGCAATGGCGCCTTCTCCGCGACGCTGCAGCAACGGATCCAGCTGGGGGACGGCCGCGTCTCCGTGGTCACGCCGCAGGACCCCGGCTACCAGATTTACGCCCACGCGCCCATCATGTTGGGCAGGCCGGAGAGCTTCCGCACCGACGTGCCCGTGGTGATGTTCTATGACCAGAAGCCCGGCAACGACGGCAAGCAGCGGGTGCGCTACACCTATGTCTTCACCAACGAGGACGGGGGCACGAACACCCGCGCCTTGATGGCCCGCTGGGGCCGCACGGTGGACATCGATTGGTGCTATGACATGCAGCTGGACGGCGCGGGCAATGCCTCCGACGGCACCTACCAGGGCAAGTTGCACGTCACGCACGACTTCAAGGGCCGCTACGAAGGCGCGCACCCGATCTTGCGGGACGCCACCCAGAACAACGTTTACGATGACCAGGGCGACAGCCCGCTGAAGTTCCGCTTCCCGCCCCACACGCGGCTAGACCCCGACAACAACACGCGCGAATCCGTGCTCGACGAGAACCCTTGGATCTTCGCCTTGACCAGCAAGGAGCTCTTCCGCGAGGACAAGGCCGTCAAGGACCTGGGCGCGCCTGGCGCGATGGATCCCAAGCCCAAGATCGCGGACCCGCGCCGCTTCCTTTACGTGGACTTCAAGCAGAGCTGGTCCGGCCGTGGCCTCGGCGTAGGCGTGAAGCTGCGTGGCTACGCCCAGCCTTTCTATTCCCACCGCGGCGATGCCGACCTGACCGCCAACCGCAGCGGCTGGGTGCGCGTGGCGGTGGAACTGCCGCGGGCGATTGGCCCGGCCGACATCGAGCGCCTGGACCTGGGTGGCCCGGGCAGCGGCACCAGCGTGGTGGAGGGCGTGCGTCAGGTCCAGATCCTGGACCATGACTACCTGCCCGTGGTCTTCCCCATCTCCTGGAAGGGGTCGGCGACGCTCAAGAACGATGACGACCGGCTGGTGTTCTACCAGGGCCACCGGTCGGAGCCGCTACCCGCGGCTCCCAGCGGCGTCCGGACGGTTAACTGATAAACTTGTCCTGGAAGCCGGCGCGGAACTTCTCGATTTCCTTGCTCTCGACCTCGACCGTCACATAGTCGGCGAAGACCATGATCGAGCGCAGGCAGGAGCGCGGAACGCCGGAGCTGTCTGCCAGCCAGGCATGCACGCTGTCGCGGCTAGGGCGCTTGCCGGGGATCAGGGCGACCTTGAAGGTCTCCCACGACATCCGCATGCGCGGCAGCGGTGCCAGCGGCCCGGTGCTCGAGCGTTCGTCCGCATCCTGCGTTAGCAGGGCGCCGGGGTCCTGGCCGTGCGACGGCGCGCGGGTGGCGCCCAGCCGGTTCCGACGGCGGGGTTCGCGCTCCGGACCCGCCGCGGCCGGTGCACGCTTGGACTCCGCCGCCTTGCGGGGCGCCGGCGCTGGCGTGGCGACGGGTTCGCCGTCCGCGTGCAGCTCCTCGCACTCCAAACGGTCGCAGAGCGCCGCCAGGTAGTCCTCGCCGTCCAAGGGAATCAACATGATCGTCTTGCGGTGCGGCGCGACGCCGGCCACCGGGGTGCTCGCGTCCATATCGCCTTCGGGCGTGTCCAGGTGGAAGACGTGCGTCAGCTCGTCCACCTCGATCTCCGCGTCGACCTGCTGGTGGACCACCAAGACGCGGTGGTCGCCGGCGCGGAAGCGGCCGATCATGGAGTTGCGGGCATGCGGCGACATATCGCGCGTCAGGCAACCGGTCTTCATCGTGGTGGCGCGCTCGATCTGCTGGGCCAGGCGCTTCAATTCTTGACGCGACGCGGCGTAAACCAGCGCGCGCTTGGGTGCTTCGGCCTTCATCAGGGTGAGGAGCGTGTCCAGCGGCAGTTCTTCGCCCAGGCGGACGAAGTACAGGCCTTCCGCGGCCGAAGCTTCGACGGTGGCGCTGGCCGTGGTAGGAGGGTGCTCTTCGTCGCGCGCCTTGGCCGCGCCCGTCAGGCGGACCAGCTCGGGCTCGGCCATATAGCGCTTTGCCAGGGCGGCCAGGCCGTCCGGCATGGCTTCGGTGAAGATCAGCGTCTGCTCGCGGCCGGTGCAGCGCTCCATCAGGAACTCGACGTCGCGGTGCAGGCCCTCGTAGTAGAGCTCTTCGGCGTTGTCCAGCACGATGATTCGAACCTTGGACAGGTCCAGGCGCTTGCTGGCGGCCAGGTCCTTCACGCGGCCGGGCGTACCAACCACCACGTCCACACGTCGGCGCAAGGCCTTTTCCTGGATGGCGAGCGCGAAGCCCGAGTGCAGGGCCTGCACCTCGAGGCCCGCATCGGCGCCCAGACCCGCGAGCGTGTCCCACATGCGCATGCAGCGGTCGCGGTTGGTGGTGAGGACGAGGGCCTGCGGCCGGGCGTCCGGATCTAGCAGCGACAGGATCGGCAACCCGAAGGCCAGGGTCTGGCCAGAGCCAGGCTTGGCCTGGACGATCATGTCTTTGCCATCGAAGATTTGAGGGATCACATGGGCTTGAAGCGGCGTTGGCGCCGTGAAGCCATGGCGCTCCAAGCCCGGCAGCAGGGCCGGGTGGAGTGGGAACTGTTCAAAGGGAGTCGACAACGAGGGGGGGATCCTTTCCACCCGGGTAGCGCGGGAGCCAGCTCTAAACGCTTTGCGCGGAGCGGGGTCCGAAAAGTGGCGGTTTCGCGGCACCTTGTGCGCGCCCGGCCGGGCAATGAAATGCTTTCGGTGACTAGTGTACCACCAACCCCCCCAGGTTGAAACGCTCGGCAAGATGCCCGGCGACCAATCCGGTGGTATAATCGGCGCAGGCGGGCGACGCCCGAAGACGCCCGTGAGGAGGTTGCACCTGTGGAAAACCGTTCAGCTGGTTGGGAACTGATGGGTGGACTGGCGATCGGGGCCCTCGGCGGCTTCATGATCGGGCTCCTGGTAGCGCCCAAGGCTGGTCTCAGCCGCGAAACCATGGGCGACAGCCTGATGGACGTGCGAGAGCGCACCAACGACCTGCTCGAGAGCGTCCGCGGCAACACGGAGAGCCTCTTGAACAACACCCGGCAGGCCATCGAAGAGAAAATGGCCTTGCTCAACGAGGCCGTCGAGGCCGGCCGCAAGGCCGCCGATTACAAGCGCGCCGAGTTGATCGACCAGGAAACCACGTAGCCCGTGGCCCGCAAGCCTGTCTCCTACCTGGCCGGCGCCGCGGTCCTGGGGACCGCGATCGGCGCCGTGGCCGCCCTGCTGGCCTCGCCCAAGCACGGCCCCGAGCTGCGAAAGACTTTCAAGAAGCGCGCCACGGAAGCCGGCCAGCTGGTCGGCGACGCCGGGCGGGCCATCCCCGAACGCTTGTCGCGCCTGCCGCAACAGGGCCGCGAGGCGCTGGAACAGCTCCGCCGCAGGCGCGAAGAAGCCCCGAAGGGCACGCGCGTCACGGTGGAAGGCGACCATTCCACCGTCGACGAGGAGTCGGGCGCGTAACGTGGAAAGTGGCACCCGCCTCACGCGGATGTTGGGCATCCGCTACCCGCTGATCGCGGCGCCCATGTTCCTGGTCAGCAACGCCGACATGATGGTGGAGGTCGGCGAGGCCGGGGCACTGGGCGCCATGCCGGCCTTGAACCTGCGCTCGACGGACGAGTTCCGCGAGACCGTGCGCGAGATCAAGCGGCGGACCAACGCGCCCTTCGGCGTGAACTTGATTCTGCTGAACAACCCGCGCATCGAGGACGACTTGAAGGTTTGCCTCGAGGAGCAGGTGCCGTTGATCATCACCAGCCTCGGCAACCCGACCGAGCTGATCGCGGCCGCCCACGGCAAGGGCGTGCGCGTCTTCTGCGACGTGATCAACCTGAAACACGCCCAGAAGGCTCATGCGGCCGGCGCGGACGCCTTGATCGCGGTGTCGGCCGGCGCCGGCGGCCATGCGGGCCCGGTCAGCCCGTTCGTGCTGATTCCTTGGCTGTCCGCGGAGCTGAAGACGCCGGTGGTGGCCGCGGGCGGCATCGCCAACGGTGCCAACGTGGCCGCCGCCCTGGCCCTGGGCGCCGACGCCGCCTACCTGGGCACGCGCTTCATCGCCAGCCAAGAGGCGCCGGTGGAAGAAGCCTTCAAGCTGGCCATCTGCCAGGCCTCGCCGGAAGACCTGGAGTTCACGCCGGAAGTCACGGGCCACCATGCCAACTTCCTGAAGGAGAGCCTCGAGAAGTTCCGCGCGGCCAAGCGCGAGGGCGGCACGGAGATCAAGCGCTGGCGCGACGTCTGGAGTGCCGGCCAGACGGTCGGGCTGATCACCCAGGTCAAGCCGTGCCGCGAGATCGTGGCGGACTTGATGAGCGAGTACCACGCCGCCCGCGCGTCCTTGCCGGCATTCTAACCTACGGCATAGGCCAGCGACCGGGCGCTTTCCTTGGCTAGCCGCGCGTCGTCGATGTCCAGCGCATAGGCCAGCAGCGAGACACCATGGTTGGCCAGGGCCGTCAGCCGCGCCCGGCGCCGGGTCTCCTCGTCCACCTCGCCGTAAGCCGCCCAGAACGCCGGGCGCGAGGCCGGTGTCAGGAACGAATAGACGGCCGCCAGGTCGATCGCCGCGTCGCCCCACCTTACGTCACCCCAATCGATCACGCCCACCAGGCCGCCTTCACCCAGCATGAGGTGCCGCACGTAGACGTCGCCATGGATCAGCGTGCGCCCATGCCGGTTGGCCGGCACGTCCTGCAAGATGGCCGCGGCCGCCGCCAGGTCCGGGTGGTCCAGCATGGGCAGGCGCTCGATCGCCTTCGCGGCCTTGCGCGCCATGTCCCACTTGAAATCGTCTTCGGGGGCGCCCACCTCGTCGGGGCTTATGGCATGGAGCGAGCGGAGGAACCGCCCCAGTTGCGGCGCGAGGGCGGCCCGCGCGTCGTCCGGCTGGTCGGCTTGATCGGCCGGGACGCCGGGCACGATGGGGTGGCCATAGAAGGCGAACGGGAACGCCTCGGTCGCCCGGCCCACGTAGGCAGGGCGCGGGATCGCGACGTCGAGGCGGGCGGCCAGGCGCGGCAGGACTTCCAGCTCCGTGGCGATCAACGGCACGCCCATCGCGCGGCGCGGGAAGCGGAAGGCGGCTTCGCCGAAGGCCCAGACGTCGCAGTCCCAGCCTTGGCCCAACATGGCCGGCGCGAGGCCAGCCAGCTCCGGGAACTGGCCGTGTACCAGGCTGGCGGCCAGGCTCGCGTCGACGGGGTGTTCGGCGGACCAAACGTGGGGCATGGCTTACAACCTCATAGGGCGCTGCTCCAGCAGCATGCGCGCGGTTAGGACCACCGTCTTGGCAGCCTCGTCGATTTCCGCGGCCGTGGTGGACCAGCCCAGGCTCAGGCGCAGGCTGCCGGCCACGGCGGCTGCATCCAGGCCCAACGCCGGCAAGACGTGGCTGGGCTCCTGGCCGAGCGTGGTACAGGCCGCACCGCTGGAGGCGGCCAGACCCGCCAGGTCCAGCTGGGTGACCAGCGCCTCGCCTTCCACCCCGGGAAACACCAGGCACAAGATTTGGGGCGCGGACGCCTCCGGGCGCCCGATCCGGCGGGCTTGCGGCACCTCCGCCAGGATGCGGTCGGCCAATCGGTCGCGCAACGCCGCCAGCCGGGCGGCCTCTACGGCCCTGGTTGCCAGCAGTTCCGCGGCGGCAGCGGCGAAGGCGGCCACGCCCGGCACGTTGACCGTGCCCGGACGTAACCCGCGCTCGTGGCCGCCGCCGTGCAGCACGGCGGCAAGCCGGGTGCCGGCCTTCACGATCAACGCCCCGACCCCGATGGGGCCGCCGATCTTATGGGCGGAGAGCGTGATGAGGTCCGCGTCCACGCCGGCCAGGTCCAGGTAGCCGGCCTGGGCCGCATCTACATGGAAGAGCGCGCCCGCCGCATGGGCGGCCTCGGCGTAGGCGGCGATGGGTTGGACCGCACCCGTCTCGTTGTTGGCCGCCATCAGGGAGACGAGGGCGGTGTCGGGCGGGATGGGCGTGGCGATCGCCACGCCATCGCCCGCCACGGGCAGCCAGTCCACCGTCCAGCCGGCCGCCGCCAGGGCCGCCGCCGGCGCCAGCACGGCCTTGTGCTCCACGGCGGAAACCACCAACCGGCGCCGCTCGGCGCGCGCGGCCACGCCCAAGATGGCCAGGTTGTCGGCCTCCGTGCCGCCGGAGGTCCAGACGACCTCGCGTCCACTGCGGCCCACG
>JAQBPE010000313.1 GCA_028287685.1 Cyanobacteria bacterium RYN_339
CAGCGAGCGGGACATGGCTTTCCTTTCGGGGTGCGTCCCCATCTTAGCAGGCCAGCGGATGCTATAATAGGCCCGTTTTCCAACATAGCAAGGAGCCCTTCCATGTCCACTTTGCAGACCCTCCACGCTGCCCTGACGGAGCGCCGCCTCCTGAAGGTGATCGCCGGCATCGAGAACTTCGACCGCGCCGCCGTCGTTGCCATCGCGCGCGCCGCCGCCGCGGGTGGCGCCCAGGCGATCGACATCGCCGCCGACGCCGATCTGATCCAGGCCGTGAAGGCCGCCGCGCCGCAGCTGGTCGTCTTCGTGTCCTCCACCGAGCCCGCGAAGCTGGTGGAAGCCGCCGCCGCCGGGGCCGACGTGCTGGAGCTGGGCAACTTCGACGCCCTGTACCGCAAGGACGTCCACCCCACCAAGGTCGAGATCCTGAACTGGACCAAGGCCATCAAGGCGGGCGCCGCCAACACCCCGTTGTGCGTGACCGTCTCCGGCCACCTGCCCCTGGCCCAGCAGCTCGAGCTGGCGATGGAGCTGCAGGCGATGGGCGTGGACATCCTCCAGACCGAAGGCCAGGTCGGCCCCGAGTCCGAGGACACCTTCGCCGCCTTGTCCGGCGCCATCAGCGCGCTGGGCAACACCGCGGAGATCCGCAAGGTCGTGTCCCTGCCCTTGCTGCTGGCCGGTGGCTTCAACCGCGTGTCCGCGCCCTTCGCGCTCGCCGCCGGCGCTGATGCCCTGGGCGTCGGCAAGGCCGTCACCCGCCTGGCCGATGAGGCCGCGATGGCGGTCGAGGTCCGCGCGCTGGTCGCCGCGCTCGACGCCGTGCACGCCGCGGGCAAAGGCCTGGCGCGCGTCTAAACACTTCGCGTGAACGGGCCGGTCGCGAGGCGCGACCGGCCCTTTTCAATTCCCAGCAAGGAGAACCAAGTGGCCGTGGAGATGGACAACCTTTCCGAACAAGAGCGCGTGCGCCGGCAGAAGCTGCAGGCCTTGATCGACTCGGGCGTCGAGCCGTACCCCACCAAGTACGACCGCACCCATGTCGCCAGCGACTTGCAGACCCAGTACGCCACCCTTGAAAACGGCGTAGACACCACCGACGTCGTGCGCGTCGCCGGGCGCTTGATGGCCCGCCGCGGCCAGGGCAAGCTGGTGTTCGCGGACCTGGTCGACGGCACCGGCAAGATCCAGCTGGCGCTGGCGCTGGATGCGCTCGGCCCGGAAGCCATGGAGCGGCTCGACCTGCTCGACATCGGCGACCTGATCGGCGTCCAGGGCACGGTCCGCCGCACCAAGCGCGGCGAGCTGAGCGTGGCCGGCACGGGCTGGGACTTCCTTTCCAAGTGCATGAAGCCCCTGCCCGACAAGTGGCATGGCCTGGAAGACGTCGAGCAGCGTTACCGCCAGCGCTACCTGGATCTGATCGTCAACCCCGACGTGAAGGAAACGTTCCGCAAGCGCTCCCAGGTGCTGCGCACCATCCGGCGGTTCATGGAGGATCGGGGCTTCATGGAGGTGGAAACCCCCATGCTGCAAGCCATCCCCGGCGGCGCTGCAGCGCGGCCGTTCCACACGCACCACAACGCGCTCGACATGCCGCTCCACCTGCGCATCTCGCCGGAGCTGTACCTCAAGCGTCTGGTGGTGGGCGGCTTCGAGAAGGTCTTCGACATCAACAAGAACTTCCGCAACGAGGGCATCTCCACCCGCCACAACCCCGAGTTCACGATGATCGAGTTCTACCAGGCCTACGCCGACTACCACCAGGTCATGGACCTCACGGAAGAGCTGGTCTGCGGCGTCCTGGAAGAGGTTTGCGGCAGCCTGCAGATCCCGTATCAGGGTGCCACGCTGGACTTCAGCCGGCCCTGGCGCCGCGCGTCCATGGCCGAGCTGGTGAACCAGCAGCTGGGCACGGACGTGGCCACGATGGGGGTCCCGGAGCTGGAGGCGCTGGCCGTCAAGGTGGGCGCGAAGATGCCGCACCTGCGCACCCACGGCCACCTCGTCAACGAGATCTTCGAGGCCACCTGCGAGGATGCGCTGGTCCAGCCGACCTTCGTGATCGACCACCCGTTGGAGATCTCGCCCTTGGCCAAGCGCAAGCCCGAGAACCCCAACCTGACGGAGCGCTTCGAGGTCTTCATCGCCGGCCGCGAGCTGGCGAACGGCTTCAGCGAGCTGAACGACCCGATCGATCAGCGCGGCCGCTTCGAGGCGCAGGTCGCCGAGCGCGACGCCGGCAACGACGAGGCCCACGCCGTGGACGAGGACTACCTCAACGCGTTGGAGCTGGGCTTGCCGCCGACCGGCGGCATGGGCATGGGCATCGATCGCCTCGTGATGCTGGTGGTCGACGCCGCCTCGATCCGTGACGTGATCCTGTTCCCGCACATGCGGCCCAAGGCTGCCGATGACCATTGATGACCTTGCCGCGGCTCGCTTCGTCCCGGTGATCCGGGCGTCGCAGGCGCGCAAGGCCCTCGTGGCCGCGAGAGCGCTCCTGCGCGGCGGCTGCAAGGCCGTGGAGATAACCTACACGACCCCCGGCGCGAGCGAGGTGATCGCGGAGCTGGCCGCGGATGGCCACCTCGTAGGCGCCGGGACGATCCTGGACTTGCACCAGGCGGAGATCGCCTGGACCGCCGGCGCCGCCTTCCTGGTGTCGCCGCACTTCGAGCCGTCCGTGGTGGCGGTGGGCCTTGCCAGCGGTCGCCTGGTCATTCCCGGGGCGCTAACCCCCTCCGAGGCGCTTGCGGCCTTCACGGCAGGGGCCCGCACGGTCAAGATCTTCCCCGTGGAAAGCCTGGGCGGGCCGCGCTACCTCAAGCTGCTGCGTGACCCGCTTCCCTTCCTGCGGTTCTTCCCCACCGGCGGCGTCACGCTGGCCGACGCGCCGGCCTACTTGGCCAACGGCGCCGTGGCCGTGGGCGTCGGCACCGCGTTGGCCCCCGCCGACGCCATCGAAGGCGGGGACGAGGCCCGGCTGGTCCAGCTCGCAAGGGAATGGGCCGCCGCGCTGTTGTAGCCGAGATTTAACTTTCATTTGACGCCCCCAGGGACTAGGATGGAAGCAGGCAGGCGGATGAGCAGGAGGGCGCATGGCGGACGAGATCGGCCCCAACCTGAACGCGCACGTCCCGATCCTCGATCAGATCGGCCACCTCGCGCCGCTGGACCGCGCACGCGGCACCAGGCCGCTGACGCCCCAGCAAGGCCCGCGCATCGGACGCGACGGCGTGCGCCTGACGGAGCGCTCCCGCCGCATCATGCAGGCCCTCGCCAAGGGCGAGACCGACCTGGATGACCCCGACTACATGCGCCTGCGCCAGCTCTACCAGCGTGCCGACGCCCCGGAAACCGTGACACAGCAAGCCCATGGCTTCCCACCGGAGCTGTTGGCGTTGGTACAGGCGTACGAGCCGGGCGATATGCCCCAGGCCGGTCTCGAACCCAGCGGGACTGGCGACCTGGTGGCCGGCGCCCTCCAACGCCTGCGTAGGGCCTACTACGCGCTCATCCTTTGACGCGGCCCTTTCCTTAAGGCAACGTTAGCGCCCGGCTTGCCGCGCGTTAACCGCCTCCCGCTGCTAACGGCACGATGACAAGCGTGTCCCCCGGCAACGGAAGGTAGCCTGTCATGATCTTCGAGTCCCGCGTCGGTCGCACGATCGCCGAAAAGCTGCAGACCCTGGTCAAGACGCCCGGCCGCGACGCGCTGGAGAAGGGCGTGAAGCAGGCCGCGAGCCGGCTCGAGCAGTCGCCCGGCATGGCCGTCGACGTGCTGCACCTCTCGAAGCCCGGCGTCCAGGTGGTGAAGCCCTACAAGGTCGCCACCTACAACGTCGAGAACTACTTCCCGGAGGGCGTGGGCAAGCTGGGCGATCGCCTCCAGCCGTTGAAGACGGAAGAGCAGAAAGTGCTGCTGGGCAAGGGCTTCCACCAGCTCGACAGCGAAGTGGTCGGCGTCCAGGAGATCTACGACGCGGCGACCCTGGGCGACTTCGCCAAGCAGAAGCTGTCCGACATGGGCTACGTCGATCTGGCCGTCAGCAAGGGCAACGACACCCGCGGCATCAACGTCGGCATCATGAGCCAGTTCCCGCTCAAGCGGGTGCTCTCGCATGCGGACCTGCTGGTCCAGGTGCCGGGCGAGGCGGAGCCGCGCAAGATGGCACGCGACCTACTCCAGGCCACGGTCCAGGCACCGGGCGGGGATCTCGAGGTCTTCGTCGTGCACCTGAAGTCCAGCCACATCCCCAACGGGCACGAGATCGCGGATATGGCCCAGAAGGCCGGGATTTCCTTCGACGAGATGAAGGCGAGCCTGTTAGAGAAGGCGGCCGTTCAGCGCGAGGCGGAGTCCGAGTCCGTACGCGGCTTCGTGCGCGAATGGAACGAGGCCAACCCCGGCAAGCCTTCCGTGCTCCTGGGCGACGGCAACGACGTGCCGACCTCGAAGACCGTGCAGATCCTGCTGGGGATGCACGACCAGGGCGAGAAGATGCACAACCTGGTTGCCGACGAGCTGGGCCCGGAAGCCTTCACGCACCACTCGCCCGGCGGCTGGCAGAGCGAAATCGACCAACTGGACGTCGACGACGATCTGCTCAAGCAGGTGGTGCCCGGTTCGACCACGATCGTCAAAACGCCAGAGACGGAGGCCGCTTCCGACCACCGTCCCTCTCGTTTCACCGTAAATCCGGCGCGCTAGACCTTCTGCTTCAACGAAGACAGGAAGCGGTTGCCCACGAAGTTGATCATGTGGGCCAGCTGCTCGCGGGCGACCAGCGAGTCCTTGAGCTCGATGAAGCTCGTCACGATCTCGCGGAACTCGTCCGACGGCTGGTGAAGCTCGTCGAAGGGCAGCGCGAAGAAGCGATCCACCAGGTCCGTTTCGGCCGTCACCAGCTTCTTCCAGATCTCGTGTAGGTCCTTCTCGTCATGCTCGAACTGAGACACCGCGATGGTGTCCAGGTTGAACGTACGCTTGAAGGCTTCCTTCACCTCTTGCTCGTTGAGGGATTCCTCCCAGATCTTGAGGTTGTCGCTCGCGGTCAAAGCCACGGTCGCGCCCTTGCTCTGGAACTTCTGGAGCTGCTTTTCCTTCGCCACCAGCTGTTGCTGGGCGCTTTCGAGCATCTTGATGCGGTCCTGGAGCTTCTCGTTCTCTTCCTCGACCCGCGTCACCTGCTCGCGCGCTTCCTGGTGGTGCTGCTGGGCGCGGCGGATGTCCTTCTCGAGGCGCTCCGCCTGTTGGCGCAGCGGCACGATTTCGTCGCGCACCTTGCTGGTCTTGTCCGCGGCGTCGGTGCGGGCCTTGGTCAAGTCGCCGATTTCGCGGCGCAGCTGGGCCTCCACCTTCTGCCAGTCGGCCTGACGGGTGGTCAACTCGCCGCGGGCCTTGTCCTGCGTCTCTTGCAGCTCGGCCTTGCGCTTGTCCTTGTTCTCTTCGAGCAGGCGCTTGAACTTGTTGACTTCCTCGTCCAGCTTGGCGAGCTTGCCTTCGTACTGGTCCTTCTGGCGCTCCAGCTGGCCTTCCAGCTGCTGACGCACCTCCGCGAGGGCGGCTTCAGACACGCCCGCGGACTCGGTGGCGACGGCCTCGGCCGGCAGCTCGCCTTCCAGGTTCTCGGTCTTGGCCTTGGTCTTCTTGACCGCCGCCAGCGCCTTCGCGGGGAACTCGTAAGGGCCCATACGGGCGAACACGTTCACCAGCTCGAGGTCGGAGTCCTTGACCCACTTCTTGAAGGCCGCCGTGGCGTCCTTCAGGTCGGTCTCGATGCCTTCGGCATCCTCATCGGGCGGGGTATCGCTTTCGCGCTTGAAGCGCTCGGGGAACTCCGGGACCTCGCCGAGGCCGGCCGCGTTGTCCTTCATCCAGGCGTTGAAGACCAACTCACGCATCTTCTTGTCGGTCGTCACGACGCCGTCCAAGAACGCGTTGATCTGGCTTTCACGGGCCTTGCCGGCCGCCATCTTCTGTTTCTGGAGGAACTGGAACCGCAACCGGTCGTTACGCTCGATCAGCTCCTGCTTCCGCTTCAGGCCGAGGCCGGCGAGCATGGTCTGCACCGCCTGGGTCTGGGCATCGGTATCCGCTTTAGCCAATGGTCAACTCCTTCCGAGCGAACGGTACAAAGAAGCTCGCGAGGGCTTTGATGTCTTCAAGGAAGCTCTCGGCCCGCCGCTGGCTCAGGAACTGCTGGTATTGCGGCGAGTCCATCAGCTCCGTCATGCCAAGGTCGATCGCCGCCTGGAAGTCGCGGGCGGCCGCCTTGCGTAGGTTGCGCGCCAACAACAGCTGGGCACGCTCGTAACGGATGTCCGCGTTATGCGGCTCCGACGTGATGCGTTGGTTGATCGCCTCGATCTCCGGTTCGAAGGAGGCGTTGCGCACCTCCAGCGAGCCCGAGGCCACGCCGCTCTGCTCCGTAGGGACATACACCTTGATCGTGGTGATCGGATAGTCCCGGCTGGCGGGCAGGGCGAACGCCACCTGGCGCTGTTGATCCCCGTCCGGCTCGACTTCCAACAAGCCCAGCCTGCGCCCATCCGGCGAGGTGGCCTCGAGGCGCACGGGGGTATCCTTCGGGCCCTGCACCTGGAGCTCGACGTAAGCCGTGTTCTCCTGCAGGTACTCGTTGGCGATTTCGAAGTGCAGCACCTTGGGGTGCCACGTCACGGTCAACGTGCCGACGCTGCGGCCGTCGATCGAGATATGGACGTCGGTCTCGTGGCGTTCCAGGGTCTCCTGGAGCGAGCTAAGCGAGAAGGTGGCGAAGCCTTCGTAGAAGTCCTCATCCAGCGCCTCGCCGTCGCCCACCTTCAAGGTTCCCTTGACGCCGCTGCGGGCGAAGAGCACCAAGGTGATGTGGCCCAATTCCTCATAACTAAGGCTGGACTTGCGGATCCAGGTACCTTCATTGTCGTCCAGCAGGCGGAAGCCGACGACGTCCGGCTCGATGGCGACCCGGAGATCGATCGGCGGATTGACCAGGGTGAGGATGCCCTCCAGCGGTTTGGGCTGGAAGGGGCTGTTCTCCATGGTGTCGCGGTCGACGACGGGGGAGCCCAGCGAGAGCTTGGTTTGCTTGGCGCCGCCAACGAAGCAGGCGCCCGGGCAGGTGGCCCTCACGGTGTAAGTCATGTCCTCGTCTTGCGGCCCGGTGGGCGTCACCGTCAGCGAGAGCGCCGGCAGGATCACCACCGTGCGCTCGCCCAGCATCTCGCCCGCCGCGCGCAAGAACACGCGGTAGGTGCCGGCCAGGTCGAACTCCGGGGCGACGTGCAGCGCACGGCGAAGCATCGGGCCGCTCAGACGGCGGTTGTCCGACGGGAAGTTCATGAGCCAGTTCAGCTCGTCCCAGTTGTAGGCGGCGACGAGCTCGCCGTCGCGCTGGATCTCGATCAGAGGGTTCCAGACGTGGGAGACGTCGTCCAACAGCAACTCGTCGGCCGAGCCCACGATCAGGCCGGCCGGGCTCTGCGGCACGAACGCCAGGGGGGCGATCGGCGGGGGAAGCTCGGGAGCTTGCCAGACCTCGTCCACGCGGTTGATGAAGAGCCACTGGTAGCGGCCATCGATGTGGATGCTCAGGTCCTGGTTGGGGTCGCGCCAGGCCATGCGGTGGACTTCGTAGTCACCGGCCTTGCCGAGGTTCTCGACCGCCAGATCCTGCATCGCCATCGCGCCCGTGTTGATCGGGCGGTTGGCGTACAGGAGGTAGCTGGGCATGCCGAAGGCATGCGCGGCGGCGGAGGGCTCCACGGCTTGGCCGGTGGCTTCGGCGAAGAGCATGACCTCGGGCATCGGCAAGCGCGTCGTGACGGGCCGGCCATCGAAGGAGACGACCTCGCCGGTGGCGTGGTCCTGCACCTGGAGCTCGAGGTGGCCGGCTGCGGCCGCGCTCAGGGACAGCGTGCGGGGCGACAGGCTGCCGACCCCGCGCTCGTCCAGATCGAAGGACAGGCGGCCGCCGGTCTCGGCTTGTGGGCACTCCAACTGGAGCGTCTTGCCGGCCTGATCGGGCAGGCAGACGCGCAGGCCCGTCCGCACGCTCAGCTTGGGGTGGCCGTCTTCAACCGCCGCCACCAACTCGGCGCGCAAATGCACGCCCGGTTGCGGCGTCAGCTTGGTGGGACCAAGCGCCAGCGCACGGGCCGCGGGTACGGGTTCCGCGTAGAACCAGCCCAGGGGCAGGCGCTCCTCGAAGGCCTGGCGCGGGGACTCGAACAGGGGCCATCCGTCGGCGTCGGCCGTGGCTTCGGCCGAGCCGCGCCAGACGATCCGGTTGCCGACGAAATGGGCGCCGTCCTGCCAGGTCTTGAGATCTTCCAGGGTGAGGCCCTCGTTGGGCAGCACCGTGTAGCTCTTGCGCTCCAGCAGGTACGTGCCGTAGAGCGGCACGCTGGACGCCTTGTCGACCATGGCCAACGATCCGTTGGGCAGGCGCACTTCGTTGCCGCGCGGGAAGCTCAGGAGCGCGTGGCGGAACTGGTCGGGGTGCCAGGCATGGGCCAGCGCGCCTTCCAGCACGGCTTGCGCCTCCTGGCTGCCGCCCAGCAGCTTGGCGGCGTCGATGCCGCTGGCCTTTTTGATTTCTTCGCTGGCGGAAAGGAGGTCGCCCACGCGCCACTTGGGCTGCGTGCGCAGGAAGGTCATCAGGCTCGCCATGCCTTGGATCGCGGGCGCCAACACGCCCGCATTCGGCAGCAGGCGCTTGGCAAGCGTCGCCAGGTGGTCGCGCGTCGCTTCGTCGATGGTGGCGGGCGGCACATGCAGCGGCGCGAGAGGATCGGGCAGTGGATGGAAGAGGCGCCAGTAGACCGTGAAGTACTCCGCGGCGGCGACCAGCAGCGACGTGGGCACGCCCACGGTGATCAGCAGGGCTTCCAACAGGCGGCGCGGCTCCGGCTTGGCGGGCAGCGTCAGGCCGGCTTCGCGCATCGCCGCGGGCAACACGCGCTCGAAAAGCGCGTACTCGGGCTCGGAACCCATGAGGGTTTGGTAACGGGCGTTGAAATCGGCGAGGCCTTCGCCGCCTTGCAGCAGGGCCATCACGGCCGCCAGCGCCAGGCGGCGGCCGCCCACTTCGAGGCGGGCGTTGTTCGTGATGGGCTCGTCCGGGTCCTGGGCCACGAGGGCCTTCAAGACCACGGCCAGGTCGGGCAGGTGCTCCGTCAGGTCGAGCCCGACGTAGGGCAGGGAGGAGCCGCCGAGCGCCCCGTGCCGGGTGGCGCCGCGCAGGCTGTCGAGGCGCTCCGAGAGCCGATTGACGCGCTGCTCGAATTCCGCCGCGGAGAGAGTTTCGGACATTGAAAAGTGGATCTTCCTTCAGTGGATGTAGAACTGGTGCGTCAGAGAGTGTACCGCACCTGCGCCGATCTGTTTAGCCCCACGCGTGCCCTGCGCGCTTGCAGCCGAAGATCTTCGTTGCACCCGCACGCTGTCCGCAGATAGCAGGACCCGTATCCTGAAGGCCGTGGGAAGGAGCGGTGGCGGCATGGATGCACTTGAATTTCGGATTGACGAGGCCTTGTGCCCGGAGCTGGCGCAAGCGCTGGTGATGCTGTACTGCCGGCACCTCGGGCAACCCGAGGCGCGGCGGACGCTGCGGATCATGGCCATGGAGCAACCGGAGCTGGGGCGGCAATTCGACGCGCTGGACGAGCTGCACGCGCGGCACCCGTTCCGCGACCTGGGCCGCGACGCCCTGCAAGAAGAGCTGCGCATGCTCTACCGGCATCACGTCGCGCTCGATGCGCCCCGGGTGGTGCGCCAACTGCGGCGGCTGTGCCAACATGAGGCCACCCTGCTCGCGCAGTTCGACGCGTTTGACCGGGAGTTCGGCTCAGGTACGGGATAGCTCGCCCAACCGGTCCATCAGCCGGTCCGCCTCGGCGGCCGTGTTGAAGAAGTGCGGACCCAGCCGCAGCCCGCTGGTGGGCCGGTAGCTGCAGGCGAAGCCTTCCGCGTTCAGTTGGCGGTGGACCGGGTCGGCCTGCGGGAACTTCAGGCAAACCACCCCCGCACGGCGTCCGGGCTCGCGCGGCGTCGCCACGGCGAGGCCGAGCTCGTCGGCGCGCGCGATCAGCCGGCCCGTGAGGGCCAAGGAGGCCTCCCGGATCGCCGCGATCCCGACCTCGAGCAGCACGTCCAGGCCCGCCGAGGCGGCGTAGTGCGGCAGCACCATGGGCGTGCCCACGTTGAACCGTTGGCTGCCCGCCGCGGGGACCAACTCGGGCACGAAGGCGAAGGGCTCGCGGTGGCCGAACCAGCCGACGGCTACGGGCGCCAACTGGTCGGCCAGCGCCGGGCGCACATACATGAAGGCCGACTCCGACGCGCCGAGCCCGAACTTGCGCGTGCCGCTGATGAGCACGTCCGCGCCCAGGGCCTGCACGTCGATCGGCACGACCCCGTATGCTTGGAAGGCGTCAACGATCACGATCGCGCCGACCTGCCGGGCGCGCGCCGCGATGCGCGCCACATCGAGCAAGGCGCCGGAACAATAAGTGGCCAGGCTGATCGAGACCACGGTGGTCTCCTGATCGATCGCCGCGATGATGGCGGCTTCGTCCGGGTCCGCGCCGTCCGGCGACGGCACGACCACGACGCGCGTGCCCCGGCTGGCCCAGCCTTGCCAGGCGTAGCCGACGGACGGGAAGTCGAGGGCGGAGGTGACGACCTTGCCTGGCGCCAGGGCGCTCACGAAGCGGTGCAGCAGCTCCGTCACGCCCATGCCGAAGACCACGCTGCCTGCCGGCGCGCCGATGAAGCCGGCCACGCGGTCGGCCTCCGTCTGTACCCACGGCCACCACACGTCCCAGCCGCGCTCGCCCAGCGTAAGCTGCTCGTGCACGTAGCGGTCGACCTTGCCCTGCAGCGTCCGCGGCGCGGCGCCCATGGCATTGTTGAGGAAGTAGACCTGGTTCTCGAGGATCGGAAAGCGATCCCGCATCAGTGGTGGCCCCGCGCCTCGACCCACTCGTGCGTCATCGCGACGCGGATGCTCCACAATTCGGGGAAGAGCGGCCGCATCATGCTGGAGGCCAGCATGGTGGTCTTGTTCTCAGCCAGGGAGTTGGTGTCGTGCGAGATGCCGATGATGCGCTTCACCAACATGAAGTGATGGAAGAGCCACTTCTGCCAGAGCCCGTCCACCGTGGTGTAGGCCTCCGTCAGCAAGTAGAGGTGCGAGTCGGCGTCCGGATCATGGTAGAGCGCGGACAGGGTGGTGTTGCGCGCCGCCAGCAGATCGCTGAGCGCCTTCCACAGGACGGGGCCAGCCGCCATGATCTGGTTGTAGCCGGGGCTTTCCTGCCCGCTGCCCTTGCCGAGCGTCTTGCGGACGGTCTGGTAGTTGCGCGGGGAGAGCGTCTCCAAGATATCCAGCTCCTGGATCAGGCACTCGAAGACCACGCGCACGCGGTCCAGCGAGGCGATCGCCTGGCCAACCTGGCCGGCCTCCACCAGGTCGGCGGAGTAGCTCAGCTCGTGGGTCGCCAGCTTGAGCTTCAGCTCCTGGCACTGGTGGGCGATCACGAAGACCGTGCCGTCGTGGCTGATCGTGGCCGTCTCGTGGTCGTGCAGGCCCAGCAGCTCGCCCGTGCGGATGGTGCGCTCGTAGTCCAGCTTGCCGTGCCCGACATGGTCGTTCAACACCTTGTTGAACATGGGCAGTTGCATCTCGGGGCGCATGGGCACGTTATTCTCCTCGCGTCTTTGCGGGTTGCGGCACGGGTTTCTTGAGGTAGACCAGGGCGTATTGGAGCTTGAAGCCCACGCGTTCGTAAAGCGAATGACGCACGCCAGCCTCGTCGCTGGTGGACAGCCCGATGAACCGTGGCGTGTGCGAGGTCCAAAGCCAGTCGCAAGCGCCTTGCAGCAAGGCGCGCGAAAGGCCGCGCCGCCGGTGCGGCTCGCTCACGCCCAGGTGGTAGATGTAGCCCATATGATCCTCGGGGTAGAAGAACGCCGTCACGGCGCCCGCCACCTTGTCCTGGTCGTCCAGCGCGAGGAAGATCTTCATCTTGTCGGGCTCGAACAGGCGCTGGGGGTTGCTGGGCAACCGGTAGCCCGGGAAGCACTCATGCATGACCATGAGGAAGGGCAGCAGGTACTTCGGCTTCAACTCGCCCAGGCGGTAGCTTTCCGGCGCGACGACCGGCGATTCCAGCTGGCTGTGAGCCTCGTAGCAGTAGATTTCGCGGCTGGGCTTGTAGCCGTGCTTGCGCAGGAAGACCTGGCCGGTCGCGTTGCTGGCGCGCACGCCGCCCTCCAGAGCCAGGGCGCCCGTGGCGTGGGCGTCTTGCTCGATCCGGGCGAACAGGGCGGTGCCAATACCCTGGTGACGCGCCTCGGCCAGCACGATCGGGCCGTCGATCGTGAGCGTCTGGTTGCGGAGGTTGCCGGCCGCGAAGCCCAGGATCGTCCCGCCCTCGCCTTCGGCGACCCAACCCTCTTGTTCCAGGTTGCGGTGGCCGTAGTCGGCTTCGAACTCGTTGGTGCTGGCAACGTCCGGCTGACCGCAAGCCGTGGACGGCGACGACGACGCGGCCACGGCCAACTCGGCCACGGCTTGGAAGTCTTCCGGCTGGTAGCGCCGGACCTGGTAGGGAATCGTCATCCAGCCCTCCACGGGGATCCCCCATTCTAGCGCGACTCACCGGGGGGGATCAACCGGGGACAAGCGTCGGGCCTAAGCCTCGGGCTCCGGGGGGTTCAAGGGCAAGGTAAACCAGAAGGTGTTGCCTTCGCCGGGGGCGCTCTTCACGCCGATCTTGCCGCCGTGGGCCTCGACCAGCGTCCGCGAGACGGAAAGCCCCAGCCAGGTGCCGTCGTGCTGGGTGAAGCGCTCGAAGACGCGGTTCCGATCCTCCTCGAGCAGGGCGGTGCCGGAGTCCTGGACCTCGATGCGCGCTTCGCGCTCGTCCATCGAGACCTGCGCCCGGATCATGCCGCCTGGCGGCGTGAGCTTGATCGCGGCGTTGACGAGGTTCGTGAAGACCTGCTCGACGCGGCCCTGATCCGCGTAGGGCCGCTGCAGCCCCGCGGGCAGGTGCCGGATCACGCGCAAGCCCTTTTGGATGGCCAGCGGCTCCAGGGCGTCCAGCACGGCCACCAGCGAGTCCGCCAGCGCGTAGCGCCGCCGCTCCACGGTGAACTTCCCCGCCGACATGCGGGTATTGTCCAGAAGGTCGTCCACCAGCGCCATTTGCACGGTGCAGGTCGCCAGGATCCGGCGCAAGTAGGCCTCCTGCTCGGGCCGCAGGGCGCCCATCGCGCCTTCGGCCAGCACGCCCGCGAAGCCCATGATCGTGTGGATCGGCGTGCTCAGCTGGTAGCTCATGGCGTTCAGGAACTCGTCCTTCATGCGATCGACCTGCTGGAGCTGGGCGATTTGGGTGTTGGCGAGCGTCTCGCGCTCCACGCGGTTGGAGACCTCCAACGCGAACACCAACAGGCCTTCCACCTGGCGGTCGGGGCCGAAGACCGGCGCGTAGTTGAAGTCCCAGAAGGTCTGGCGTGGGCGATCGCCATACGTCAGCGTGTACGGGATGCCCGCCGCCTTGAACGGCTCGCCCGTGACCAGCACCTGATTGACCCGCGCCTCATACAGATCGCGGCTCTCGCCGTCGGCCAACTCGAAGAGCCGGCGCCCCAAGAAGAATTCTGCAGGGCGGTCGAAGAGCGAAGTGAACTCCGGATTGACCCAGCGGATGATCATGTCGCGGTCCAGGTAGGCGATGCCGGCCGGCGCCTGCTCGATGATGCGCTCCATCAAGCTCTTCTGGCGGGCAAGCGCCTCCGAGCTTTCGGCGGCCTGGGTTTCGGCGCGGGCCGTGTCCTCGCGCAGCCGCGCGAAGAGCTGGAAGGCCAGGTCTTGCACCTGCCGGTAGTGCTCCTCCAGGCCGCGCACGATCGCCATGGCGCGGGGGACCTCGGCGGTGAAATCGGGCAAGAAGTTCAGCAGGGCGCCCTTTTGGGCCGTCACCAGGCGCACCATGTCGCCCAGCTGCAAGGTGCCCTTGGGCAGGCCTGGCAGCTCGTCCGCCGCCCAGAGCCGCAGGCCCTCGTGGGCCGTCGCCAGGGCGGTGCCCTGTTCGAGGTCGGCCAATAACTTCTCGATGCCGTCCCGCGTCAGGTCGCGCACCTGGGCATCCGACAACTCCTCGTACAACCGCATGAGCGGAAGCCCCAGGGCCAGGATGTGGACGTGGTTGACGGCGGCCACGTCGTCCAGGCGGTCCGCGCGCAGGTAGGACGCGTAGTCGGCAACGGCCTTGGCGTCCTGCGATGCTTGGTTGGTGTCGAGGGTTGTCATCCCTGGGTTCCACCTCGGATGGTCGGTCGCCGCTAACCCGCACGGTGCCTTGATCGGCGCGCACGCTATCCTACCAGGGTGCCAGGGGGGCCGTCGAGGTATCGGCGCCCCTGGCCGTTCTTCGGCCTGCCTTCCCGTTATCTGGAGCGCCGACAGGAGGCCCAACCGAGCATGGCCCGAAATCGCCCGGTTATCTGGATCGGGGCCTGGAGGAAAACGACCCGAAAGCCAGGTAGTGGCATCGGTCGCGCCCGATCGTCCAAAATTGGGGAAGATCGCAGATAACAGAGATTATCTGGGAAAGTGATCGCGCCGTTCCCGGTTGGCCTTTTCGGTCGTCTGGAAGACGTCGTAGCTGGACCAGACCATGTAACCGGCGAAGCCGATCACGGCCCCGGCGATCATCGTGGGGCCCGGATCGATGATGGACAAGGGGTGTCCGGACGCGGCCGTGAGCCAAACGGGCACGTACTCGATAAAGCCTGCGGTCAGGGCGCCACCGTACACGGCGCCCCACATTCCCAGCCAAACCATGCTGCCGCGGAAGGGGTCTCCGGCATAGACGTAGCCCACGCCGGGGCCCAGACAGATGGGCGTGCAGGCGAGGTTCAAGATCACCGCGGCGGCGGGGTCCTTGGGCGGCGTCTCGGCGGGGGGCGCGGCCGCCAGCAGCAGCGAGAAGGCGAGCGTGGTGGTGGTCAGCATGAAGGTCCTCCCCTTGATCGATACCCTGCCTGCCCGCCCGCCTCACGTTATGGCAAGGGGACGCGGAAAGCATGGCCTGGCGCGGGGAGGACCTTACTGGCCGAGTAGCTTGAGGATGACGGCAGGCGACTGCTGGGCGGTCCGCAGCGCCTCGATGGAGCCCTGGGTCATGATTTGCTGGCGCGTGAGCTGACTCGTCTGGTCCGCCATGTCGGCGTCGCGGATGCGGGAGTCGGCGCTGGCCTGGCTTTCGACGCCTTGCTCCACCGCGTTGAACGCGTGTTGAAGCCGGTTGGTGTCCGCGCCGTAGCCGGAGCGTGCAGTGTTCAGGATCGCGATGGCGTTGTCGATGTCGGTGATGCCGCTCATGGCCCCGCCCTGGGAAGCGAGCGAGGTCGCGCCCAGGTTCAGCGTGCCGAGCGTCAAGGGCGGCAGGCTGATCACCTGGGTCTCGCCGTTGTTCGCGCCCTTCTGCACCGTTAGCAAGTAGGGCCCCGTGATGGTGGGGTAGTCGATGTCGTAGTTGGCCGTGATCGTGGTCTGGCCGCTGGCGGCCGCGGCGATGCTGGCATTGTTGAAGGTGACGGTGTAGGCGAACAACGGCGTGTTGCCGACCTGGGCCACTTGCGCCGGGGCCAAGGTGTAGTCGGCCGGTTGGCTGAACGCCACGGGGGCGCCGTTGACGTTGAACGTCAGGTTGTTCAGCGAGGACGCGCCGTTGCCCGTGAAGGGGTTCGCGGTGTTCAAGATCATGGTGGTGGTGCCGGTCGCGGTATAGCCGGCCCCGATCGTCAGCGGGAAGGTGGCGGTGGGCCGCGCGGTGCCGTTCAGCGTGAGGGTGTTGCCGGCTGTGGTGAATCCGTTCGCGCCGCCTGGCGGCACGGGCACGCCGTTGGCCGTGACCGCCTGGGAGCCCGCTATGGGGGTGGCGGTGAGCGGGATGTTCGTCAATGCGCCCTGGTTCACGTAGGTGACCGTCACGTTGCTGAACCCCGCGAGCGCACCGTTGTTGATGGAAACCTGCTGGGTGCCGGCGTTGTAGGTAAAGCCGCCCGCGCCGAACGGGATGTTCGTAGCCGGCCCCGGGCCGCTGGCCGTCACCACGATCGAGGGGTTGCCGGCGCCCAACCCGTAGACGTCAGCGGGGCTGCCCAGCGTTAGCACCCGGTTGCCCGCCACCAGCGGCAGGCCGGCGACCAGGGCGCCCGTCTGGGTGCTCACGTTGGCCGTGTCGAGAGGTGACGTGTTGGAGGTGGAACGTGGGCCGGAGTTCACCGTCGCGCCGCCCGCGCCCAGGAAGACGTTGATGCCGTTGAAGGACGTGTACGTCGCGATGTTGTTGATCTGGTTGCCCAGCTCCGTGAATTCGGCCTGGTCGGAAGTGCGGTCGGCGTTGGTGTACGTGCCGTTCGAGCTCTGCACGGCCAGCTGGCGCATCCGCTGCAAGATGGCGGCCATCTCCGTGGCGCCGGCGTCGGCCACGTTCAGGCAGGAGATGGCATCTTGGATGTTCTTGGCGGCGCGCTGGCCACCCCGGACTTGCGTGCGCAAGGTCTCGGAGATGGACAAGCCCGGGGCGTCGTCGGCCGCCCGCGTTACGCGAAGGCCGCTGCTCAGGCGTTCAAGCGATCGCGCCAACTGCACGTTGTTGCGCGAAAGCGCCGTGTGCGAGTTGAGCGCCGATACGTTGGTGGTTATCCGTAACCCCATCGTCGGTCCTCGTAGTCAAAGGAGGCCGCGTCCATGGGTCTCCGAGTTCTCTATCGTCAGCTTTGGGCACCGACTTGAGACGCCAAATCCTTTAACTGGAGCTTAACTCATCATAATCAGTTATTAACCTAAGCTTAGAAAGAACTTAGCCAAAGAGGCGATATTCCCCTATGCCTATCCAGCGCCCTTGGGCGATCGCCTTGCCCCGCATTCAGACCAATGCGGCCCACCTCAATGGTCGGAACCTTGTCTACACGCCGGAAGGCGGGTTCAAGGTATCGATCCCGTACGTCACGGCGGACATGATCGACAAGACGCCCGGCGATCCGCTGGACGTGTTCGCCTTCGGCACCTACGCCATGAAGGTGCAAGCGGCGCGCATCGAGATGACGCAGCAGGACCTCAACGTGGCCATGCAGGTTGCCACGGCCGGGAACCAGCAGGTCTCCAGCCTCCATGGCGAGCTGCTCGACGGCAACCGCCTGGCAGTGGGCGGCACCCTGCGGTTCCATGGCATCCCGGTCCCGTTCTCCGCCCGCGTCAGGGCCGGCGTGACGGGACCGAGCGGCGTGCGCCTGGACCCCGAAGCATTAAAAGTTTTCTGCATCCCCGTTCGCTGGGCGCTGCGCTTCGTGGACGTGGGCAAGCTGGTGCCGGGCGGCCTGGTGGCAAAGGGCCCCAACGGCTCGTTCCAGGTCGACATCTCGGGCGTGGAGGCCTTCAAGGGCGACCTCACGGGCCTGGAGGTCACCAACGGCAAGTTGGCGGTGCGCATCGGCGGCCAGCCGGGACCGGACGTGGCACGCTCGCGGCGCGCCAACGACCCGAACTACTGCGAGATCATCTCGACCGGTGAGGTCACGCTGGAAGCGGGCATCATCCGCAACGCCAAGGTCGTGATCATCGACGACACGCCGAACGACCCCTACTCCCTCAACAAGTGGGACAAGGAAGGCTACGCGCGCCTGGAGAGCGGCCAGGTCGTCCTGACGCTCGACAAGCTGCGGGCCCGCTTCGCCAACGTGGGCGGCGGCTTCATCGTGAAGAGCGTCGGCATGGCCGGCACGGACCTCGTGGTGACGGGGCAGAAGGAGATCTTGGGTCTGCCCATCCCGGTCAACTTCAAGGTCCGCTTCGCGCCCACCGCCGACGGCCGCCTCAAGCTGACGCCGCACGACGTGCACGTGGCCGGGATCGGCTTCGGCCAGAGCCAGATCGTGGATGCGATGGCGGGGATGGCCGGCATGAAGCGCGATGGCGACGGCGTGATCCTGGATATGCGCGCGTCCAACCAGGTGCAGATGCCGCCCATCAAGCGCGTCACGTCCGAGGCCGGGCGGATCGTGCTGAATACCTGAGGCACGATGCCGAAGTGCCGTGGAGGGCAGGGATGCCCGGGAACGGCCTAGAAGGAACCCTTTGGTAAGACCAGGATTTGGTTGCTGCCGCCATCGGCAATGATCATGCGGCCTTGCGGGTCGATGGCGAGCGTGAGCGGCACGCGCAGGGCGTTGTCGCCGGCCGGATCGGCCAGCAGCTGGGTGCCGGGCCCGGCGATTTGCGTGACGGGATGGCCCGGCTTGTCGAGGTCGATGCGGCGGATGCGCGCGTTGATCTTCGGCAGGCCCTCCAGCGACACGCCCTTGAACGCGCTGAGCCCCTGGAAGTTGGCGCTGCCGACCTCGGCCACGTAGAGGCGACCCTGGTCGTCGAAGCAGATGCCGGCCGGTAGGGCCATAAAGGTCTCCTCCGCCGGCTTGCCCTTGTCCTGGTCGACGTTGCCGGACAGGATCGCGGCCAGCGAGGCGTCGCGGCCGGTGCCAGCCACGTGGCTGATGATGCCATCGGGCGAGATCTTCCGGATGGCCAGGTTGCCGGAGTCGACAAAGTAGAGGTTGCCGGCCTTGTCGAAGGCGATGCCCGTCGGTGCCGATACCAGCGCGTTCCGGCTGGGGCCGCCGTCGCCCGTGGCGCCCTGGGTGCCCGCGTCGGAGCCCGTCAGCCTCTCCACCGTGCCGTCGAGGTTGATGCGGTCCACCTGGTGTTGGATGTTGTCCGTGAAGCAGAAGCGGCCCTGCAGGTCGAAGGCGCCCGCGAACGGCTTGCCGAAGTCGACCTCCTTGGCGGGCAAGATCGTCGTCAGGAAGTGGTTGGGGCCGTGGCCGGCCACGGTCGAGATCGTGCCGTCCACCGCGATCTTGCGCACGTCCTTGTTGCCGGGTTCGGCGAACCACAGCTCGCCGTCCTTGTAGGCCATGCCGCCCGGCTGGTTCAGGCGCGCCGCCGTCGCCGGCCCGCCGTCGCCGTCCCAGCCGACCGAGGTCCCGGCGATCACGGAGAGCTTGGACCCGTCGAGGCGCTTGATCAGGTGCGAGATGGTCTCGCTGATCACCAGGCGGCCCTGGGGATCGAAGGTGATGCCGCCGGGGCCGTTGATGGCGAGGGCCTGGGCGTCGCCTTGCTGCGACAGGCCCTGGGCGCCGGCCACCGTGGTGATCGTGCCGTCCACGCCGATCAGGCGCACCAGTCCGTTGCCGGTATCGGCGACATAAAGCGAGCCATCCGGCGCGCGCCACATGCCGCCGGGCAGGCTCAATTGGGCCGCGTCGGCCGGCCCGCCGTCGCCGCCGGTGCCCGCGATGCCGGTGCCCGCGATGACCTTGGAGCTGCCGTCGCGACCGAAGCGCACGATCTTGTGGTTCTGGGTGTCGGAGGCCAGCACGCCGTCGCCGTCCACCACCAGGTGGCTGTACGAACGGGAGAAGATCAGGCCCGTGCCGAGGGTCTTCCAGGCGCCGCCCGGGGCCTTCATCGCCACGAAGCCGGAAGGCGCGGAGGCCACGAAGATCGTGCCGTCGGGGGCGATCGCCAGGCCCACGAGGTTGTTGCCCACGCCCATGCCGACCTCTGGGACGGACTCCGCGTGGAGGATGCCGTCCGGGTCAACCCGCAACAACCGGCCGGCGCCGATGTCGCTCCGGCCGCTCTCGGAGATGTACAGCGAGCCATCGGGCGCGAAGGCCAGGCCGCAGGGCTCCATGATCGGCGTTTCGGCCGCCTTGCCGCCCGCCGCGCCCTGTTCCTGGTTGCCGTTGCCGGCGACGGCAGTGACGTGGCCGTCGGGCCAGATGCGGCGAACGCGGAAGAGCGCGCCCTCGCTAACGAAGTAGGAGCCGTCCTTGCCGCGGATGGCATAGTGGATGGTCGTGAAGGAGGTTTGCATGGCCTCCGTGCCCGTGAGCGCGCCGGCGCCGGCGATCAGCTCCAGGCGGCGCTGGCCGTCCGCGCCCGTCACCAGGCGGCGCAGGCGGCCCAGCGCGTTTTCCACCACGATCGGGGTGCCGGTGCCGTCGTCCAGGACGTCGACCGGCGTCGAAAGCGCGACTTCCGTCGCGAGGCGGCCGGCGCCCAGGTTGGCCTGGCCGATCAGCAGCAGGGCTTCGATGCGGTCCAGCGTCTGCTTCACGGCGGGGGCCTTGGCCCTCAGGTCGCTGGCGGCCTTGACCAACTCGTCCGGCTGGTAGGCGGTCAGCTTGCCCGCCAGCGCACGGGCCGCCTCCATGTCGCGCGTCAGGGCGGCGGCTTCGGCCTTGGGCAGACGATCGAAGACCGTCTGCTTGCCCTTCACGTACTCGGTCATCACGTAGGTCGCGCCCAGCGAGCTGGCCGTGTTCAAGTCGAGCGCGACGTCGCCGGCCTGCTTGGGCAGCACGCACGTCAGCTGGCCGCCGTTGAACAGGCGCACCCGCAGCAACAAGTTCTTGGCGGGCAAGACGGCCTTGAGGCTGTAGGCGCCGGTTTGGTCGGACTTGGCCGTCAGGAGGTTGCCCTTATCGTCGGCCATCACGTGGCCCTCGGCGTCGATCACCTCGACCTGGGCGTCGGCCAACAGGGCCTCGTCCGCGGCCTGCAGCAGCACCCGCTTGGTCTTGCCCGTCAGGCCGCCGCCGTTGTTGGCGATGATGGCGCCGCCGTGCTCGGAGATGATGTTGCCGGCGTTGTTGGCGATCAGGTTGCCGGAGTTGTTGCTGATGACGCCGCTGCCGTGGTCGCTGATCAGCTTGACCTTGCCCGTCAACAGGCTGGGCTCGCCGACTTGAGGCACGCCCATCGGCGCTTCCGTCAGCTTGGCGTAGTGGACCGCGGCCGTGTCGATCGTGGCGGGCGCCTTGGTCGGCGTGGGGTGCTTCACCGCCACGGGACTCTTGCCCGGGCAACCCGTGGCCAGGCTCAAGGCGGTCAACAACACCAGCGTAGAGCTGCGACGCGGGAGCATCCGGCCCTCCTGTAAAGCTTCTTATACCCGCTTGGTGGCACGATGCCGCGGCACCTGCTAGATTGGTCCAATGTCATTCCCCAAACTCGCCTGGTGGAAGGGCGTCGGGCTGCCGGTCTGCCTCGCAGCCGCCGGCTACTTCGCCGCCCAGTACCCCGGCCTCAAGATCATCGGTCCGCTCTGCGTGACGCTGCTGCTGGGCATGGCCTGGCGCGCCAGCTTCGGCGTGCCGGAGGGCAGCGGACCCGGCACCAAGTTCGCGGCGCGCACGCTGCTGCGCCTGGGCATCGTGCTGTTGGGTGCGCGCCTGGACTACGCCTTGATCCAGACCGCCGGCCCCCGCGTCTTGGTGATCGACCTGATGGTGATCGCCCTGTCCATCGGCGGCCTCACCTACGTGGCGCGCCGCGCCGGCCTGCCGCGGGAGCTTGCGATCCTCATGGGCTTCGGCACCGGCATCTGCGGCGCCAGCGCGGTGGTGGCCGCCGCGACCGTGGCCCGGGCCGACGAGGAGGCCACCACGCTGGCCGTGGCGCTGATGGGCATCCTGGGCACGCTGGGGGTGCTGTTTTACGTGGCGGTGGGGCCATTCCTGGGCCTGAGACCGGAGACGCTAGGGGTGCTGACGGGTTCCACCCTCCACGAGGTCGCCCAGGTGATCGCGGGCGCGTCGCCCTGGGGCGAGGCCTGCGTGAAGATGGCGACCGTCGTGAAGCTCACCCGCGTCGTCATGTTGGCCCCCGCGCTGGTGATTGCCGGCTTCCTGTTCAACCGCGGCGAGGGGGGCGTGAAGTTCTCCTGGAAGGAGCCGCCCATCCCCTACTTCGTGCTGGGTTTCCTGGCGATCGGGGGCCTCAACACCCTGCATGTGCTCGAGAAGCCGGTAATCGACCTGCTGGTCCAGGCCAGCGTGTTCTTGATGGCGATCGCCATGGGCGCAATGGGGCTGAACACGGACCTGGGCATGATCCGCAAGACCGGTTGGACGGCCGTGGGCACGGGTCTTGCCGGCTTCTTCGCCCTGTTCGGCGTATCCCTCGCCGCCATCAAGGCGCTAGGGCTCTAGCAAGGGTAAATGACATGTATGGCCGATGGAATGACCGGCGCGGAACGCTCGCGCTACGCCCACAAGCTGGTTGACGCCGATCTCGCCGCCGAGGCCGCCCGGGCGCGGGCGTTGGCGGCCGAGGCGGGCAAGGAAGGCGACGGCAAGGCCGGGCGCCTGGCCGCGATCGCCCGCGACCGCCTGGCCCTGATCGCCCGCGAAGGGCAGGAGCGCGCGACCCTGGCCGGCGCCCTGGATGACGGCTCGAGCGCAGCAGAATTCGCGGCCTCGCTGCGGGCGCTGGCGCCCGCGCAGCTCCGCGCCCAGCCCACGGACGGCGTGCGCGGCCTGGCCGTCCGTCGTGAGCGCGACCGGCGCGCCGCCCTGGTCCAGGATCAGCAGGCCGCGCGCGAAGCCGCCCGCCTCAAGGAGGTCAAGGCCTCCTACGCGGCCTACCTGGCCCAGAACCCGGATTTCGCACGCCCGGAGGAGAAGCTGCTGGAAGCCGTCCGCCTGGACGCGGCCAAGGCCGCCGTGGGCACCGCGAACGCCCGCCTGGCGAGCGCCCACACGCCGCAAGAGCGGGCGCAGGCACGCGCAGACGTGAAGTTGGCCGAGGAGGCCGTGCGCACGGAGTACGCCCGGCAGGCGGTGGTAGCGACCCAGGGGCCGCCCGTGTTGGACCGGCGGGAGCTGAACGCGTACGCCTTGGTGCTCCAGGGCGTGGCGCCGGCCATGGTCCGCGTCGAGCGCACCCGGCTGGCTGCCGAGCTCAAGGCCGCGACCACCGGCGCCATCCGAGGCACCCAGACCGAGGTGGCCTGGACGCGGGCCCGCCTGGCCATCGCCGACGCCGCCGTGGGCCGCCTGGCGCCGCCGGCACCCGTGGCGCCTGTCCTGGCGCCGCCGAAGTCGACCGGCGCGGCCGTCTGGAAGGAGCCCGGGGTCTTCGCCTGGAACGTCCAGAACTTCCCGGCGCAGGTGGCGATCGCCAAGATGAAGGCCCAGGGCATCAAGTGGATCGCCTTGCAGATCACCGACGGTACCACGATCAACCCCAACACGGAGAAGGCCCTGAGCGAGGGCTACATCGCCCAGTTGCGAGCGGCCGGGATCCAGGTTGGTTTCTGGGGCGTCAACCGCAACAACCCGGAAGAGGAAGCCAAGGTGGTGGCGGAGCAGGTCAAAAAGTACGGCGCGGACTTCTACATCGCGGACGCGGAGGCGGAGTATAAGTACACCTCGCCCTCGGGCGCCTGGGATCCCGAGGCCCTGGGCCGGTCCAAGCGCTTCATCGCGGCTTTCCGCCAGGAGCTGCCCGACCTGCCTTCCGCGTTGAGCTCGTACGGGCGCACGGACCTGGCAGACCTCGATTGGAAGGCTTGGCAGGACGCGGGTTTCGACTGGCTGCCCCAGAGCTACCTCAACGAGTTCCCCATCTACGACCCCGCGCTGTGCGTGGAGGCGGCGGTAAAGAACGGCTGGCCGCGCGACCGCGTGCACCCGACCCTGGGACTGTGGGGCGGCGGCCAAGATCGCCTGGTGGCGGCGGACGAGTACGTGGCCTCCCTGCGCAAGGCCGGCTCCACGGGGTTCTCGTCGTACCTGGCAGAGCAAATGTCCGACGCGGACTGGGCGGGCCTCGGGAAGGCCATCGCCGAGGGCGGCCTAGCGAGCCCCTGAGGCTACGGCGCCAGGCAACGCGGCCTGGGACTCGGCCCGGTCCGGCCCGGGGTAGCGTGCCTCGAGGGCGGGCGTCACGCCACCCGCGGCCGCGATGGCGCGGTAGGCCGCGACGCCGTCGGTCGGCACGCGCCGGAAGTCGCCCGCGCGCCCTTCTACGCTGTAGAGCCCGAAGCGCGGGGCGTACGAGCCCCATTCGTAGTTATCCGTGATCGACCAGTGCACGTATCCCAGCACCGGAACGCCCTCGGACTGGGCGCGCTGGAGTTGCTTCACGTGGGCGACCAGGTAGGCGGCGCGGGTCCAGCCGTCCTGGCGTGGGGCCAGGTCGCGCGTGGCGAGGCCGTTCTCGGCCACCAAGACGGGCAGGCCGGTCCAGGCGTGGTAACGCTTGATCGTGTTGTAGAAGCCCTGCGGGTAGACCTCCCAGCCTTCGTGCGGCCGGGGCTGCGTCAGGGTGGTGCGGCAGTAGTAATCGAAGCACGCGAAGTCGAGGCGCCCGCGCGCCGCGTCGAGGTACCAGCGCTCGTCGGGCCCGATCGGGCTGGGGCCTTCCTCCAGCCCGGTCACGCGGAACTGGGTGGCGTACATGTTGAAGCCCACGCGGGCTTGCGGACACAGGCCATGCAACGTCTCGTAGGCGAGTCCATGCGCCTGCATGAGGTGGTGGGCGACCCGGTCGGCGCTGAAGAGGGCCAGGGTCTTGCCGGGCGGGAAGAAGCCGTTCTGGTAGCCACCTTGCAAGAACATGTTGGGCTCGTTGAAGGTGAGCCACCAGCGGACCTCCGGGCCGAATTCCTTCGCCATGTAGGCGACGTGGCGGTTGAAAGCGGGCGCGGCGGCCGATCCTTCCCAGCCGCCCCGGGCATCCAGCCAGGCGGGATAGGCGAAGTGCATCAGGGTGACGATGGGCGTCAGGCCCCGCCGGCGGGCGGCGGCCAGCATGGCGTGGTAGTGCGCCACCTCCGCGGGGTCGATTTGGCCCTCCACGGGCTCGATGCGGCTCCACTCGATGCTCATGCGCCAGGCGTTCAGGCCCATGTCCTTGGCAAGGTCCATGTCCTGTTCGTACATGTCGTAGCCCTGCACGCCCTGCGGGTTGGCGTCCGCCGTGCGGCCCGCGGCCACCCACTTCGCCCAGTTGCTGTGGCGATCGCCGCCCTCGTACTGGTGCCCCGCGGTAGCCACCCCCCACAGAAAGGTGACCGGTTCCGGCTTCGCGGCGGCGGTCCGGGCCTGGACCGGTTGGGTGGGCAGGTGGGCGAGGAGGACGGCCAGCAGGGTCAGGCCGATGCCATGTCGGATCATAAGGGGGACGTACCCGCCGGAAGGGCTGGGTACAGATAATAAATATTATCTATCGTATGCCTGGAACGCCAATCCGGTTATGTGAAACTCGGATCGCGACGTGCTGCTAGCCACCGGTTGGCGACCAAGCACCCGTGCTCGCGCGTCGTGTTATCCAGCCTCGGGCCCCCCATGCACCCTATTATCTGGATCGACCCCAAGAGCGGGATCCCGAAAACCGCGTCACAGCGTGGATCGCTGTTTTTTGTACAGATAAGGCTCATTATCCGGATCGGGCAGGATTGCTCGGTTGCTCCGTAACCGACTCATGACGGCGTCACCGTTACGCGGTAGATGGCGCCGGTCATGGCGACCACCTCCACCTGGATGGGCTCCACGCGGCCGGCCAGCACCGCGGCCGCGACGGCCAGAAGGCCGATCGCCGCATGCGGGAAGCCGACAAGCGGCGCCAGGTCGGCCTGGCAAGCACCCGGTCCCTGACCGAAGACCGCCAGGACCCGATCACCGGCTGCCAGCGCGTCGGGCAGCCGCTTCAAGGCCATGGCCACGGCCGCGTCGCCCCCTCTTTCCCGTCCCAACACCTGCCGAGCGGCGGCTTCGTGGACGGGCTCCGCGGCCAGGTCCACCGCCCCAACCAGCATAAGGTCGGCTTCACCGGCCCGCAGCGCGCGCATCGCCAGCGCGAGCCCGACCAGGCCCGAGGCCTCCTCGGCCGCCAAGGTGAAGCTGGGTGCCCGCAGGTCGAAGACGTGGTTGAGGCGGTTGGCAACCAGGTTGGTCAGCCGCCCGGTGTATGCGGCGGCACCGGCGGCGCCGTCCCAGCCCCCGGCGTCACATTGCAGGCCGACGAGTGCCCCGGCACGCTGCCACGGCGCCACACCTTCCAGCGCTTCCCGCGCCGCCGCCAGCATCATGGCTTGCTGGGGCAGCAAGTCGGGGTCGTCGGAGACATAGCCCGAGCGCCCCAGCCGCAGACCGGCCGCCAGCGCTGTCGCGAAGTCGGCCGTGGAGCGGCCTTCCCCCGCCAGGACGCCCAGCCCGACGACCGCAATCTCGCCCTCCAGGGCCGCGCCGGGGGCGTGGACGGGCCGGGGCGTCCAGGCCTCGACGATCATGTGGGCGTTGTTGCCGCCGAAGCCGAAGCTGTTGATGCCCGCCCGCCGTGGCCCCTGCCAGGGCTCCTGCCGGCCGAGCAGCCGGTAGCCGCAACGCCCCACTTCGCGGACGGGCGCTTCGGCATGCAGGGTGGGCGGGAAGACCCCGTCCCGCAAGGCGAAGACCACCTTGATCAAGCTGGCGAAGCCGGAGGCCGTGATGGGATGGCCCAAGTTGGAGCGCACGGAGCCGATGGCCAGGCCGGGCGGGAAGAGCCGCTTCAATGCGCGCAGCTCGATCAAGTCACCCAGCGGGTTGCCCGTCGCATGGCACTCCACCAGCGGCACGTCCGCCGGCGCGAGGCCCGCCATGTCGTAGGCGGACCGCATCGCTTCGACCTGGGCCCGCTCCGACGGCGCCAGCAACCCGCGCGCTTGCCCGCTGTTGTTCACGCCGATCCCGCGGATCACGGCCAAGATTTCGTCACCATCGGCCAGCGCGGCATCGAGGCGCCGCAACACCACGAAGGCCGCGCCTTCCGACCAGACCATGCCGTCGGCTTCGCTATGGAACGGGCGGCTGCGGTTCGTTGGGCTCAAGACCCCCACGGAGCCCAGCGAGCGGTCCAGGATCGTGGCGTCGGCATGGCTGACGGCGCCGGCCAGCATCCAGTCGGCCTCGCCGTCGTGCAAGCGATCACAGGCCAGCTTGAGGGCGTACAGGGAGGTCGCGCAGGCCGCGTCGAGCGCGAAGCCGCCCGCCTCCAGCCCCAGCGCGCGCGCCACCTCCAAGGCCGGCAGGCCGGTCGAGAACCGCGAGCGCGGATCGGCCGCCGGCCCGTCCCGGCGGACATGCTCGGCCCAGCGCACCAGCTCCCGCGTCGGCAGGAACATGTTGCCCATGACCAGCCCGCCCCGGCCAAGGCGCGGCCCAGCGCGGCTCACCGCCTCGCGGGCGCCTTCCAGCGCCCACGCGAAGACCGGGTCGTCCTCGCAGGGCAACCGGGTCAGGCCTTCCGCCACCAAATCCCGCCGGTCGAGGACGTTGGCCCACAGCGCTTCCGGTGAGGGGCAACCCGGGAACCGGCAAGACATCCCGATGATGGCGATCGGCCCGAAGCTCATCGCTCGCCCGGCCACCAGTTCCAGCGGCCGGCGATGGCAAGTAGCGCCGGCGCCAGCACCAGCCGCACCACCGTGACGTCGAGCAGGATGGCGAGCGCCATTCCCGCCCCGAACAGCTTCACGAAGATCATGTGGGCGCCCGCGAACGCGCCGCAGACCAGCACCATGATGCCCGCCGCCGCCACGATCACGCCGCCGGTGGCCTCCAGGCCGCGGGCGATCGCCTGTTCTTCGCCGTCGGCGGCGCGCCGTTCCTCGCGCACGCGGCCGATCATGAAGACCTCGTAGTCCATCGAGAGCCCGAAGGTAAGGCAGAAGACCAGCATCGGGACCAGCGTGGGCAAGGTCCCCAGGCCTTCGTTCAGGCCGACCCAGCGGGCGCCGTGGCCGAGCTGGAAGACCCAGACCAATGTCCCGATCGAGGCGCCGACCACCAGGAGGTTCAGGACGATGGCCTTGAGTGGTACCAAGACGGCCCGGAACATCAGCCCCAGGATCACGGCGGTTGCCAGCAACAGCCAGCCGATGGCGCGCGGCAGGGTGGCGGCCAGCTGGGCGTCGTAGTCCAGGTTCAGCGCCGCCAGGCCGCCCACCTGCACTTCCAGGCCTGGTGCTTCGAGGTGGCGGATGGCTGTGGTTAGCGCCATTGCGCCGTTTACGTCCACCATGTCGGTGGTAATCACCTGGAAGACGGCGCTGCGGCCGTCCGCGCTCACCAGGCCCTTGAGCTCGGGGTGGCGCCGGATGGCTTCCGCGGGCCTGGCGTAGAGCAAGGCATAGTGCGTGGGCCGCAGGCCTGCCGCCAGGTCCACGGGGCCGATCAGCTCCCCCACCCGGGGATCGGCGTGGATGGCGCGCGAGAGGGCCAGCAACGGCCCCAACCCTCCTGGACCGAGGATCGGGCCGCCGTCCTTGCGGCGGACCAGCATCTGGGCGGGGTCGGTCCAACCGCGGTGGCCCAGCTTGGCCAGCACCTCCACGCCTTTCACCGACTCCAACTCGGGCGGGTAGAAGCGCATGTCCGGCACGCCGGGCTCGAAGTACGACAACGGTCTTGCCATCACCAGCAGCCCGACGAAGGCCAGCGGCGCGACCAGCCAGCGCCACTTCAGGAGCGCATGGCTCCAGGCGGTCCAGCGGCCCGGCTTCGGCTCACGTGGGAAGCGGCGGGGCCATTCCAGCCAGGGGGCCGCCAGCACCAGCAGCGCGGGCAAGAGCCCGAGCGCCAAGGCGACGGCGCCCGCCACCACCAACGCGCCTCCCAGGCCAACGGAGCGCGCGTCCATGAGCCCCAACGGCAGCAAGGCCGACAACGAGGCCACCACCACGCCGCCGGCGCAGGCCACGGTCCACCCGGCTGTCGCCAGCGTCGCCGCGGCGGCCGCTTCGGCGTCGTCGCCCGCCCGGCGGCGCTCGCGGAAGCGTGCGGTGATCAGCAAGGCGTAGTCGATGCCCAGCGCCAGGCCCAGCATGCTCACGACGGTCTGGAAGAACGCGTTTACGCCCAGCCACGGCGCGATCAACGCGCCGCCGGCGAAGGCCAGCACGGAAGCCGCCCCGGCCAACAGCAGGGGCAAGGCCGCCGCCGCCGGCGAGCCGAAGACCCACAGCAACAGGGCCAGCACGGGCAGCAACAGCAACCGCTCCGCCCGCCCGCTGTCCGCGCCGGTGGCCTTGATCAGGTCGTTGCCCAGCGGGAATGAGCCCGTCATGCCGAATCCCACGCCGGGGTCGGCCGCGGCGAGTGCGTCCCGCAGCGGGGCGGCTGCCGCTCGCACCGCTTCCACGCCGGCCGACGTGCCCGCGTCCGTGCTGATCAAGATGCAGGCGCCGTGGCCGTCGGCGCCCAGCAAGCGGGGGTCGGCGTGGTCGTCCGTGGGCGCCCAGACTTGCACGACGTGGGGCACGGCCTTGATGCGCGCGGCGGCGGTGGCGATCGCCGCCCGTTGCTCCAGTGCCGGCCGGCTGCCGTGCCAGACCACGATCCAGGGCTCGCCCGGCGCGTTCACGAAGTCCCGCCCCAAGGCCTGCTTCACCGCGAAGGACTCCGAACCCAGGACGCCCGCGCCTTCGGTTGCCAGCCGGCCCGGCAACAGGGCTGCCAGCGGTAGCGCCCCGGCCAGGATCAGCGCCCACGCCGCCACCACCCGCCAGGGGTGGCGGGCCAGCCAGGCGCCCAGTCGATGGAGTAGAGGCTCGCGCACGCTCCATCTTTTACCATGTGGAGGCCCGGCACCTGGCTGGGTACAGATGGCGGGAGTGCGGATCGGAGGCAACATGAGCTTGGGAGCGGTGGTCGTCACGATCGTGGCGGTGGGCGGCATCGCCTGGTGGTTGGGCCGCGGGCGGGCACGGCCCAGCCCCATTCTATCCGTCCCGCTCCGGATCACCGGCTCCCGGGACGTTGCGATCGTGGTCGAGTTCGCGCTCGCCGCCTTGACGGAGAACCGGGAAAGCGATGCCCGCCGACTGATGCAGCGGATCTTCAAGGAAGCCACCCCCACGGACGCCCAGGCGATGGTCCAGAGCGTCGCCCGAACCTGGGCCGCCCATTCCAAGCTGCGACCCGACGTCGTCAAGCAGGCGGTTGGTTGCGTCGAATTTGCCGCCTACGCCGTCGCCGACGGCAACCTCGACGAGGCCCTGACCTTCGTGAACCAGGCGATCGAAGGTTGTCCGCAGCACGCCGGCGCCCATCCCGGGTTGGCCTTGCTGGAGCTGGGCTTGCGCGGCACGATCCTGGATCGGTTGAATCGGGCGTCCTGACTTGTTCCCTGAACGCCCGATCCGGTAGGATGGCGGCTCATGAACCTCATCACCTCCGCCTTCAGGTGGCTGATCTGCGGTCTCCTGATGCTCGTCTGGTACCCGCTGCTGATCGGCGGCAGCTACGTCGTGCCGATGGCCCGGCTCCACCGGCCGGCGCGCTTCATCTTCTGGCTCACCATGCGCGTCCTGGGGGCCCGCCTGGTGGTCCGGGGGCTCGAGCACATCGACCCGGCCCGGGCCTACCTCTACATGGGCAACCATGTGAACCTTTTCGACCCCTTCGCCTTCGTCGCGGCCGTCCCCCAGTTCGTCGTCGCCGTCGAGAAGCGCCCCAACTTCAAGATCCCGATCTACGGCTGGCTAATCGGGCGCTGGGGCAACATCCCCATCGATCGTGACAACCCGGCCTCGGCGCTACGAACGCTGGTGGAGCTGGGGCAGCGCGTAAAGGGCGGCGAGTCGATCTGCCTGATGCCGGAAGGCACGCGCACGCGCACGGGCGAGATGGGCGAGTTCAAGAACGGCCCCTTCCGCGTGGCCGTGGACGCCAAGGCCCAGGTGATCCCCTTCGCGTTGAAGGGGATGCATGCGTTCAACCAGACGGGCTCCTTCCGGGTGCGCCGCGCGGTCGTCGAGGTCATCTTCACTGCCCCGATCGACGCTGGTGAGTATGACAAACGAACCCTCCAGGCCCTGAGCGACCTGGTGCGCGAGCAGACGCTGGTCGCCTTGGGGGACCCCGACGCGGGCTAGCTATCGCGCCGCCGTGCCTTGAACATGAAGTAGGTGAACCGGCCGGAAGTGAAGCGCTCGACCGTGTCACAACGATCGTCCGCTGCGGCGAAGTTCAGCAAGATGGGGCGGAGGAACGGGGCACTGTGTTGCTCGACGAGGTCGCGGCGGCGTCCACGATCGGCGCGCATTGCCGCCAGCACATGAGGCGTGATGTCGCGATCCTCGACCAGCTCGAAGTGGGGCGCCAGTTGGGCCCGCAGTTCCGGCACGCTCTCCGTCGGAACGAAGTCGGTCCAGAGCAGGTGACCCCCGGGCCGCAACACCCGGGCCGACGTGGCGAGGAAGGCGTCGATGCGTGGATAGCAGTGGCTGGCCTCCACGCTCAGCGCGACGTCAACGCTTCCGTCCTCGACGCCCTGCATCCGCTCGGCGTCGCCCTGGCGGAACGAGATAGGTGCCGCGGAGTTGCCGAAAGACCGTTGGCAGAGCTTGATGTTGGCTCCGGTGAAGTCCAGGCCGATGGCCGCCGCCGGCCCGTGCCGCACCGCAAGGTAGTGCAGACCGCCGCCGCGTCCGCAGCTGGCATCCAGCACCACCTTGCCGTCAAGCGGGGTCGATTCAACCAGCGCCTGGTAAAGCTGCAGGGGGAAACGCTCCGGCCCGGCCGCTGCCTCGACCGTCTCTCGGCCATCGTCGTAGCCCCAGTTCATGCAGCTGAACGAGGCGCCTTGCCGGTCGGCGTACCAGGCAAGGAAGGCATACCATCCACGCCAGAGATGCTTGTTCACGTGGTGAAATCCCCCAACCGGGTTTCGACGGCGCGGGCCCCCGTCAGCCGCCAGATGATGTGCTCGGCGGTCTCGAAGACCCTCAGCCTGTCGAATACCCGATCGAACCAACCCGCGTAGAGCCCATAATGCCGGGCCGTGTCCGCGTGGTGGATGTTGTGGAACTCCCAGCCCACCAGCAGCCGCGCCCGTTGCACCAGCGCAATCGGCCGGGGAGGCTGCTTCATGTGGGCCCACTTGTGGATTTGCGTGATGTACGCGCCGCCCAGGCCGGCAACGGCCATGCCGGCGTTTCCGGCACACCCTGTCACCCATGCGGCCATGCCGAGTTGGATCAGCAGCGAGAAGCCGGCGTTGCGGAAATTGCCCTCCACGTAGTCCCGGTTGAACATCTCGAAGGCTTTGTCGTGGTGCTCGCGGAAGTAATAGACCGTCGATCCGATCACGGGGCTGGCCGGCGTGAAGTAGTTATCCACCGTCCAGTGGATCAGCAGCGTCAGGAGATCGAGGAAGATATGCCCCGCCAGCAGTCCCAGCGCCAGCTCGCCGATGGTCCACGGCTGCAAGAAGGCCCGCCAGAGGTACAAGCACGCGCCGGCATGGGCGGCAGCTACGACGGCTATCTTGGCCGCGCGCTTCACAACCACAAGAGCGCAGCGACGTTGGCCGAGACCCCGGCCAGGGTTGACGCGCCGATCATCCAGTTCAACCGGCCGGGTTCGGCGCCGTACGCGTTGCCTTCGCCGCCTTGCCAGGCAACGTAGGCCGCCCCGAGCACCAGCCCTGGCAGGCTGCCGAGCAGCCAGCGCGTCGGTTCGAACGCCCCATGGGCCGGCCAGACCCCGGGCACCAAGTACAGGGCCACCAGCGGCAGGACATGGAGCACTTCATGGCCCACCAAGATCTGGAACGACTTGCCATGCAGGTGGTCGTGCCCCGCGATGCGAGGCTTGTGCATGGTCTCCGGATAGAACGCCACCAGCACGTGGGAGCCCACGAACACGGCCCAGGCCATCAGGTGAACCACGGGCAGCAACCATAACCGCGCCAGGGTCGGGGCGGCGAACAAGCTGCCGTAGAACGCCAAGTGTCCGAGCAGCGCCCACACGGAAAACGTTTGGAAGATGCTGGACCGCGCCGGTACCACGGCGGTCGCATGGAGCGCCTCGTCGATCGTTGTGACCGGGATTTGCATCGTTGACTCCGCCACGAGGGGAAAGCTCGCCTGCCAGTCTACTAGACAGGCGCCAGCGCTGGCTAGCAAGCCTCGTGGTGGCGGAAGTTGTTGTCGCGTATTTTATCCTGTAATGCGTGGGGGTTCCGGGATTTCCGGAGGCGCTGTGGCCGGGTCGGGCCACCCGGGCGGCTCCGGCTGGTAAGGCTGTTCCGGGGGCGGCGGCTCCGGATGGGGCGGCGGCGGGAAGCCGGGCGGCTCCGGCTTCGCGGGCACTTCTTCGGGGCGGTTTGCATCGTCCATGGCAAGGTCCTCCACCTCCACCTTAGCAGCCCGCGAGCCCGGCCCGAAGACGCAAAGAGGGGATCCTGGCGCGGCTCGGGGGCAGTGGGCTCGCCAGTGGCCGCAAGCCGGCGGAGCCCTACGAAGGTTGGCAAGTCTCCCTTTACAGCTGGCAGATCCTGCAAGGCCGGCCTGTTCCTGACGGATAAAGGCTTCAATCACCCCCGACCGAGGAGCCACCTGGTGCCGTATCGCCTCTTGCTTGTCTTGCTGCTACCCGCTTGCGCCCATCGCGCTGCGCCGATGGCCCTCGGCGCATCCGGCGACCCGATCCAGGCGGCCAGCCGGGTTGAAGTCGTACGGCTGGTGTCGAACGAGTTGGCGCGCAGCCATGGGGCTTATGCCGTCGAGGTGGGCACCATCCATCGCGCGGGAGGCCAGGCACGCTGCACCTGTTCCTACCTGGTCCAGGCGGGAACGGCGAGGGTTTGCGGGTTCAGGGCCGTTGCAACGGTAGACCTTGCCGCCGGATCGGTAGCGGTCACGGAGCGGGCCATCCAGTGGTGTGAGGGCGATGAAGATCCACCCGGCCGTGCCGCCAATGTCAGATAAAACCGTTATCAAGCCCGCGCCTTTCCCGCCCGAACGGGTAAGTAGGCGGCATGGCAACCAAAGACATCGCCGTCATCGGGGGCGGCGCGGCCGGGCTGGCGGCGGCTTACTTATTGAGCCGGAAGCACCGCGTCCTGCTGTTCGAAAGCGCCGACCGCCTGGGCGGCCACGCGCACACCGTCACCCTGCAAGCGGGCCCCGATGCAGGGACGGCGCTGGACGTGGCGTTCATGGTGCTGAACGACCGCAACTACCCGACCATGCACCGCTTGCTGGACCTCCTGGGGGGCATCGCGGTCAAAGGCAGCGAGATGTCCTTCGGCTACCAATCCCAGGACGGGCGCACCCAGTACGCCCTGAACCTGCGACCCGGCTACGTCCCGGGCCCTCACCGGCCGCCCGAGACGCCCCTTCTGATGGAAATCGTGCGGTTCTTCCGGCACGGCGCCCGCGACCTGGATACCGGTGCCATCGGGGAGCAGACTTACGGCCAGTACTTGCGCGCCAAGGGTTGCTCGCAGGCCTTCATCGACGCCTACGCCATCCCCATGGCCGCTGCGCTGTGGTCGAGCTCGCCGGCCACGGTGTTGGAAGCGCCGGCCGCGTTCGTGCTGGCCTTCTATCGGCACCATGGCCTGCTGTCGCTGGACACCGGCCCTGACTGGCAGACCATTGCGGGCGGCAGCCAGGCCTATGTCTCGAAGGTCCAGGCGGCCCTCGGCGACAGCGTGGTGCTGGACGCGCCGCCCGTGCAGGTCTTCCGGACCGCCCAGGGTGTGGAGCTGCGCTCCGCGTCGGGCAAGGTGCAGCCCTTCGATGCCGTCGTGGTGGCCACGCCGGCGGATCGGGCGCTGGCCTTGCTGGGGGACCCCGACGAGGACGAGGCCCGGTTGTTGGGGGCCTGGCGTTACCAGGCCAGCCGGGGCGTGCTGCACAGCGATGAGCGGGTGATGCCCACGGACCGGGGCGCCTGGGCCTCCTGGAACTACGTGCAGGAGCGGCCGCATGCCAAGTGCGAAGGGCCCACGCTGACGTACCACCTGGATCGGCTGCAGGCGTTGGCAGGTCTGCAACGGAAGTACTTCCTCACGTTGAACCCCGTGCGCGAGCCCGGGCAAATCCAAGCGGAATTCGCCTTCCGGCATCCCGTCTACGATGCGGCGGCGATCGCCTCCCAGGCCCCGATCAAGGCCCGCAACGGCGCCCGCCATACCTACTTCGCCGGCAATTACCTGGGAAACGGCTTCCACGAAGACGCCATCAGCGCCGGCGCGGCCGTGGCCGCCGCACTGGGGTGCCCGCTGTGACGCGCGCGCAGCGGATGGAGCGGCGGATCGCCTGGGCCGTGGTGTCGGTGCCCGCCCTGGGCACGCTCGCCGCTGCCGCCTGGGCCTTCAAGACCGGCGTCCAGCCCATCGATCTGGCCCTTTGCGGCGGGATGTACGTGGCCACGATGCTGGGCATCACCGCCGGCTACCACCGCCACTTCACCCACCGCAGCTTCCAGGCCCGGCCCGCCGTCAGGACCTTGCTGGGCGCCCTCGGCTCGATGGCCGGCCAGGGCCCCTTGCTCTACTGGGTGGCGGCCCACCGCCGGCACCACCAACACGCGGATCGCCCCGGCGACCCCCACTCGCCGCATGAGGGCGGCTTCTGGCACGCCCACCTGACCTGGATGTTGCAGCCAACGCCCGAAGACTGGGTGCGCGTGGTCCCCGACTTGCTCAAGGACGATTTGGCGATGAGCCTGCACTTGCGCTACTTCGCCTGGGTGGGCGTGGGCCTGCTGATCCCCGCGCTGCTGGGCGCCCTGGCACACCGGCCCCTGGAGGGCCTGCTGTGGGGCGGCCTCGTGCGGATGTTCCTGGTGCACCATGCCACCTGGCTGGTGAACTCGTGGTGCCACCTGGTGGGCGGCCGCGCCCATGAGACGGCGGACCGCAGCACCAATTCCTTTGCATGCGCGTTGTTGACGCTGGGCGAAGGCTGGCATAATAATCACCATGCCGCTCCGGCGGCGGCGCGCCACGGCCGGGCCTGGTGGCAAGCCGATCTGACCTACGGCGCTATCCGCCTGTTGGAACGATTCGGCCTGGCCAGCCAGCTGGTGGGCGCGTGCGAGGCGAAAGACCAACCGTGACCGTCGAAGCGACCCCTGGCGCCTCCAAGCAGGCGATCGAAGCCCATTACGACCTGGGCAACGACTTCTTCCAGCTCTGGCTGGACGGATCAATGACCTACACCTGCGCGCTCTGGGCCGGCCCCGACGACACGCTCGAGGCGGCCCAGGCCCGCAAGATCGATTTCCTGCTGGAGGCCGCCGGCGCAAGGGGCGCCAAGCGGCTGTTGGACGTCGGTTGCGGCTGGGGCGGCGCGCTGAAGCGGGCGGTCTCGCACTTCGGCGTCGAACGCGCTCACGGCCTGTCGCTCAGCCGCAGCCAGTCCGAGTGGGTGCCCGCGCCCGGTGTCACCGTGGACATCGAGAACTGGCTCGACCACCGACCTGACGCGCCGTACGACGCGATCATCTCCGTCGAGGCCTTCGAGGCCTTCGCCAAGCTGGGGCTGCCCCCGGAGGAGAAGGCCGCGGTCTACCGCCGCTTCTTCGACAGCTGCCACGCCTGGCTCGCCCCCGGCGGCTCGTTGGCGCTCCAGACCATTGCCTACGGCAATGCCGGCCCGGAGGACTTCGACGAGTTCATCGCCACGGAGGTCTTCCCCGAATCCGACCTGCCCACGCTGGCGGAACTGGGCACGGCCATTTCGCGGCGCTTCGAAGTCGTCACGCTGCACAACCGGCGCCAGGACTACGCGCGCACCTTGCGCGAGTGGCTGGTGCGGTTGAAGCGCGAGCGGGCGAGGGCCGTTGAGATCGTCGGCGAGGCGGTGGTGGTGCGTTTCGAGCGCTATCTCCGGCTCTCCATCTACATGTTCGAGAAGGGCACGTGCGACCTGTACCAGCTGCACCTACGCCGGATCGACCAGCCGCGAGGAACCCGATGACGGAGCAGCAAATCAAGGATTGGCTCGTGGCCTACGTCGCCAAGGAGCTGCAAATCGCGCCCTCGGACCTGGATCCGGAGAAGCGCCTGTTCGACCTGGGGCTGACGTCGCGCCAGTCCGTGCTGCTGGCTGGGGACCTGGAAGATTGGCTGGGCGTGGAGATCTCGCCCGACCTGACCTGGGACCACCCCACCATCGCCGCGCTGGCCGCGCACCTGGGCGCTCCCGCGTGAGCACGCTGGTGGCTCGGCTGCGCGGCCATGCCGCCAGCCAGGGCGATCGCCCCGCCCTCACCTACCTGGGCGCGGGCGGCGCGCCGGAGTCGGCCCTGACCTTCGCGGCGCTGGACGAGCGCGTGCGTGGCGTCGCCGCGGCCTTGCAGGCCCGCACCCAACCCGGCGATCGGGCGGTGCTGCTCTTCTCGCCGGGCCTGGACTATGCCGTGGCCTTCCTGGCCTGCCTTTATGCGGGCGTGGTGGCCGTGCCGGTGTACTTGCCGCGTGGCGATCGCCAGCTGCCGCGCCTCCAGACCGTCCTGGATGACGCCACGCCGGTATTGGCGCTCACGAACCATGCCACGCTGGCCCGCTGCGGCCCTGCCCTGCGCGCGGCCATCCCGACCACGCTGTTGCTGGAGGACGCGCTGGCGCCTGACGCTTGGGTCGACGACCGCTCGGCGCCGCTCGCGTTCCTGCAATACACCTCCGGATCGACCGGCGCGCCCCGTGGCGTGCGCATCTCGCACGCCAACCTCATGCACAACTCCCAGGCCATCTACGACGCCTTTGGCCACGGCCCGGACAGCGTGGCGCTGCTCTGGGTACCGCCCTATCACGACATGGGGCTGATCGGCGGCATCCTCCAGCCCGTGTTCGGCGGCTTCCATGGCGTGCTGATGTCGCCGCTGGCCTTCCTGAAGCACCCGTTGGGTTGGCTGCGCGCGGTCGAGCGGTACGGCGCCACCACCAGCGGCGGCCCCAACTTCGCCTACGAGCTGTGTGCGACCAAGGCGCCCGCGGTCCAGGGTCTGGACCTGAGCCGCTGGCAACTGGCCTTCAACGGGGCGGAGCCGGTCCGCGCGGGCACGTTGGAACGCTTCGCCGACGCCTTCGCGCCGTTCGGCTTCCGCAAGGAGGCCTTCTTCCCTTGCTATGGGCTGGCGGAAGGCACGTTGATCGTGAGCGGTGGGCGGCCCCGCACGCTGGCGGTGGACGCGGCGGCGCTGGAGCGGCATGAAGTCGCGCCCGGCACGGATCGCCTGCTGGTTTCGGCGGGCCACGTGACCGGCAACCAGCGCGTCACCATCGAAGGCGGTATGGTCGGCGAAATCTGCGTCGAGGGCCCCAGCATCGCGGCCGGGTATTGGGGCCAGCCCGATCGGGTCGGGCCGCTGCGTACGGGCGACCTGGGCTTCCTGCACGAGGGCGAGTTGTTCGTGACGGGCCGCCTCAAGGACCTGATCATCGTGGACGGCCGGAACTTCTACCCCCAGGACCTGGAGGCCACCGCGGAACGCGTGGCGACGGTGCGGCCCGGCGGGGCTGCGGCGTTCGGCGTGGCCGGCCAAGACGGCGAGCGCGTGGTGCTGATGTTGGAAGCCGCCGGCAGCGAGGTGGGCGGCGAGGTGCGGCGGGCGATCGCCGCCGAGCACGAGGTAGAGCTGGCCGACGTGGTGCTGGTGCCGGCGGGCGGCTTGCCACGAACGTCCAGCGGCAAGGTCCGCCGAGGCGCCTGCCGCGAGGCCTACGCGGCGGCCCGGGCGTGACGAACGCGGACGAGCTGCTGGCGTGGTTCCGCACCTACGCGGAGCGCCGCCTGAACAGCCGACTGGCCGACGAGCGCCGCACGATTCCGCCCTACGTGGTGCTGGATCTGGGCAACCAGGGCTTCTTGGGGCTGCAAGCGCCGGAGGCCGTGGGCGGCCTGGCTTTGCCGACGACGGAGCTGGTGCGCGTATTAGAACAAGTTTCAGCCGTCGATATGACCCTGGCCCTGCTGCTCGGAGTCCACAATGGTCTGGGCATCCGGCCGATCCAGCAGTACGGCCAGCCCGCCCTGCAAGCCCGGCTGCTGCCTCGCCTCGCCACCGGCCGCGAGCTGGCCGCGTTCGCGCTCACGGAGCCCGGCGCCGGGTCGCACCCCCTGGCCATGCAGGCCACCGCGCGGCGCGTGGAGGGCGGCTGGCGGGTAGACGCGCACAAACATTGGATCGGGCTGGGGTCGTGGGCCGGCGTCGTCACTGTGGTTGCCAAAACGGTGGATCCGCCGGGCGTGGTGGCCCTTGCCGTCCTGGCGGACAACCCGGGGCTGGTGCAAGGTCCGGAGGCGCTGACGATGGGCGTGCGGGGCCTGGTCCAGAACACCGTCTACCTGCGAGATGCCTTCGTGCCGGACGAGGCCGTGCTCGGCCGACCGGGCGGCGGCCTGGCCGTGGCCCAAGATGCCATGATGGTGAGCCGGCTGGGCATCGCGGCCGTGGCGTTGGGCGGCCTGAAGCGTTGCGCCCAGCTCATGGCCCGCTATGCCACGCGGCGGATGGTCGGCACCGGCCGGTTGCTCGACAACGCCGTGACCCGGGCCATCCTGGAAGATACGGTCGGCGCGATCGCCGCCGGCGAGGCGTTGGTCCGCTGGACGGCTCGCCTGGCCGATGGTCCGGACCCGGTGCCCCAGGAGCTCTACCTGGCCTGCAAGATCGCCCTGCCGGAGTTGCTGGGCCGCGCGGTCGACGGCCTGACCCAGTTGCTGGGCGGCCGTGGCTACGTGGAAGCCAACGGCGTGCCGCAACTGCTGCGCGACGCGCGGTTGTTGCGCGTGTTCGAAGGGCCCACGGAGACGTTGTTGGTGCACCTGGGCACCCTGGCGAACGGTCGGCCGAAGGGTTGCAGGGCCTTGCTGCCGGCGGACCTGGCCGAGGAAGCCCTGGGTGCCTGCGTCGTGGGCGATGACCTCGTGTGGAGCGACTTCCGGGCCGGCCAGGTGATGGTGGCCGCCTTGCTGTTGGCGGCGGGCGGTCCTGCTTCCTGGGCCCGCCAGAACTTCGACCGCGCCTGCCGGCCAATTGCCGCCCCGGTCTTACCCGTCGAAGCCCTGTGCGCCACGATCGATGGCTACAAAGACGCCATCGGCGACGTCGAGCAGACCCTGCCCGGGGAGGATTCCCTGCGCGATCCGTTGCTTCGGCGCGACCCCTAATCCCCGAGAATCGCCTCGGCAACGCGCTTGGCGCTTGCTACCGCGCATTCGTTGGAGCCGGTCGAACCGAAGTACGAGCCGCAGAAGTACCGGCCCACCGCCCCGTTCAGCGCGGCGAGCCCGTCACGCGCCGCGACCGCCTCCGGTGGCGAAGCCGGGTGATCGTAATCTATGCGCGCGACTTCTAGCCGGGGATCGATCAACCCGGTGAACCCGCGTGGTCCCACGGTGACGAGCGCATCGGTCGCCACTCCCTGGATCCGTGCCACGTCCCAAGTAACAAAGGAATTTTCGCCCCGCACACGGTAGTTGTACTCGCGGCGCACCTCGCCCAAGACGGCAGCATCCGTGTGCACGACGGAGGTCGAGCGGTGATAGGGGAAGCTCGCTAGGGTGGCCTGCTCTGCCGCGGTTGGATCGGCCAGGAGGGCAAGCGCGCGGTCGGCATGCGTTGCCAGCACTACCGCGTCGTAGGCGCGGCCATCGACCGTCGTGCCGGCCACCTGCGCGACTGCATGGCCGGTCAGCACCTGCGCGTCCAGTGCGCCGACCAGGCGGGAAAGCCAGGCATCGGTCGACGGCACCACCCGCTCGAACGGCTCCTGGTGCGCGGTTGTGAAGAAGCGGTCGAGCATGTCCGCCACGGTGCGCACCGACATGGCCAGCACCTCCGCCGGCTGGAAGCCCCACAGCGCCGCGATCGACGGCAGCAGGACGTAGCGGGCAACGCCCGCCTCGTAGCCGCGCTCGGCCAGGAACGCGTCCAGCCGGACGTTGGGCAGGCGGCCCCGGATGACGCGCGCGACCAGGTCGGCCAGGTGGGCGCGGCCGGCCGCGGGGAGGCGATCGCCGAACAGGGTGAACCAGGCCTGGTTATCGAAGCACCAACCCGCATCCTCGTCCCAGATGCTCAGCCCAACGCCCGTCGGCGCCGTTTCGACGCCGAAGGCGTCAAGCAGCGCCACCAGCTCCGGGTACTTCGAGCGGTGCAAGGCCAGGAAGCCGGTCTCCACGGGCACGCCGGCTACCGTCACGGCATGGACATGGCCGCCGAGCCGCGGCGCCGCTTCGTACAGCGTGACCCGACAATTCCCCTTGAGGTAGTAGGCACAGGCCAGGCCGGCGATCCCGCCCCCAACGATTGCGATATCTTTCATTAAAGCCATCCTAAAGTCAGTCGAAGGATCGCACAAGTTGGGCCGTTCCGCGCGACAACCTTCCTATGATTGCGCCGATTTCTCGTTCCACGCCCATCATCCCGACAACCGCGCCGCAGAACGCGTTGGCCCCGGCGCCCGGCGCCAGGGCGCCCAGCACCGCGCAGGTGATCGCTACCTGGTCCAAAGACTGGCAGACCGCCCTGCACCCGCGCTCCGCCGTCGACCAGGCCACCTTGAACCAGCATGCCCAGGACGTGATCCGCGAGATCCAGCAGGCCTTCGCGGGCGACGGCCCCAAGCAGCGCGCCCAGCACGCCAAGGCGGTCTACACCACCACCAACGCCAGCTTCCGCTCGGCGGCCGACCTCGATCCCGCCCTGGCCCATGGCCCCTTCGCGGCCGGCAACAAGCTGCGGGCGATCGTGCGCATTTCCAACGTGTCGGGCAAGGCCGAGGGCGATGACGCCAAGGACCTGCGCGGCATCGCGATCCGGCTGACGGACGACCAGGGCCACGTCCAGGACTTGTTGATGAACACCTCGGCGGAGTTCATGGCCAAGGACGCCCCCGCGGCCCTGGTAGGCGCCGAGGCGCGTGGCGTCGGCCTGAAGGCCATCGTCCGGGGCATCCTGCATGGCCAGGTCGGCCCGATCGCCGCGGTCAAGATGATCATCGCCGGCAAGCGCGTCGCCTCCGACCACACCAGCATCGCGGCCCATTCGTTCTGGAGCCGCACTCCCTTCCAACTCGGCGACCACGCGGTCAAGCTGCGCCTCG
>JAQBPE010000324.1 GCA_028287685.1 Cyanobacteria bacterium RYN_339
GCGCGGGGTAAGCCGGCGCCGCGGTGTCGACCACGCGGTTGGGCAGCGGCGCGGCTTCCGGCGCGTGGGCGGGCGCGGCAGCGGCGGCGTAGGGCGCCATGACCTGGGCCAGCGACTGCGGCGGCAGGCCGGCGTGCGAACCGGCCGCTTCCAGCTGTTGGTTGACCAGCTTGCCGAAGTCCATGGGGCTGCCCGTGGACGCCGGGGCAGCCTGCAAAGGTGCCATAGCAGGGATCGGCGCCATCGGGGCGACGGTGTTCGTAACGAGGTCCGTGGTCATATCAGCCCTCCTGCGGGGCCCAGGCCACGACCCTCGCTAGGAACTTATACCCACTCAACCCGGGGTGATCTTGCGGATGGCGCCGTTGGAGGGATCCGTGAGGTAGATGATGCCGCCCGGGGCCACCTCCATCCCGTCGACGGCGCACGTCAGTCAAATCAGGGGTTCGCGGCTATCGACCTGATATCCGGTGTTTCGGGAGTTTCATTACGTTTCGCGTTTAACGGGAAACGTAATAAAACGCCGCGAATGCGCCCGGCATGCGGATGCCAAGGATTGGTCGCATTTCGACCATCCATGCACGCTCCATGCAACCCTCTTCGGGGGTCGCGCCCGCGCCCGGTCCGGCCGTGGACGGGCCTTCGCTTGCACGCTATAATCGGCGCCCCCCAATGATGTAGGAGGTTGCCTTGGATCCCCATGTCCGCGAGATCTTGGATCTCTTCGTGCGCTGGTTCCACTTCGTGGCCGGCATCATGTGGATCGGCAACTCCATGCTGTTCAACTGGCTGGACCGCAACCTCCTCAAGCGCGAGGGCCTGAAGCCCGGCAGCATGGGCGAAATCTGGCTGCTGCACGGCGGCGGCTTCTACCAGGTCGAGAAGAAGATGCTGGAGCAGGGGGAAGCCTACCCCGACCCGCTCCATTGGTTCATGTGGCAGAACTTCACGACCTGGGCCAGCGGCATCCTGCTCCTGGTGATCGTCTACTACCTGGGCGGTGAGAGCTTCATGGTCGACCCCGCCGTGGCCAAGTTGGGCGGCGGCGAGGCGATCGCCCTCGGCGTCGGCTCGTTGCTGGTGGGCTGCACGGTCTACGAGGGCATTTGGCGCTCGCCCCTGGGCAAGAACACCCAGGCCGGCGCGGCCGTGTCGCTGGTCTGCCTGGTCGCCTACACCTACTTCATGTGCCACATGCTGAGCGGCCGCGCGGCCTTCATCCACGTGGGCGCCATGCTGGGCACCTGCATGACCATGAACGTCTGGATGCACATCGTGCCGTCGCAGCGGAAGCTGACGGAAGGCATCAAGAAGGGCGAGGCGCAGGACGAGAAGCTCTCGTACCGCGCCAAGTCACGCTCCATCCACAACAACTACCTGACCTTCCCGGTGCTGTTCACCATGATCAGCAACCACTTCCCCACGACCTTCGGCTCGCCGCTCAACTGGCTGATCCTGCTGGTGGTGGGCCTGGCGGCGGCCGGCGTGCGCCACTTCATGAACATCCGCTTCTTCTACGGCGGCTGGAAGCCCGCCCTGGCGGCCTGTGCGGCGGCCGGCGTGGGTGGCCTGGTGGCCCTGACCTGGCCGACCGCCCCCAAGGTTACGAGCGCCGCCCCGGTGGCCTACTCCGCCGTGGCGCCCATCGTGCAAGCGCGCTGCGCCACCTGCCACTCGGCCAAGCCCTCCGACGCGCAGTTCACCACTGCCCCCTCCGGCCTGATGCTGGATACCCCCGCGCAAATCAAGGCCGCCGCGGACCGCATCAAGCAGCGCGCGGTGGACAGCACCTCGATGCCGCTGGGCAACAAGACCAACATGACGCCCGAAGAGCGCGCCACGTTGGGCCAGTGGATCGCCGGCGGGGCGCCTCTCTAGGTCAGCTTCTTCGCGTTAACCCGCAGCTCGGCCGTCGGCGCCGTCCGCAGCACCTCCAGCGGCGGGGGCGCAGCGGCGATGTTGGCGGCCGCCGCCTTGCCCACGGAGGCGTGGTCGAAGTACTCGATGATGGTGCCCTCGCGCTGGCTGGCGTCCGGGTTGGGCTTGTAGAAGTGGAACGCGCCCTTGTTGTCCTGCACGCGGAACAGGTGGTTGGAGCAGTCCGCGTTGCTCTTCCACGCGGGGCCGGCGGTTGCGCCCGCCACTTCAACCAGGCCCATGCGGGTGGTGAAGTCGGCCCAGTTGCCGTGCTTCTGCAACTCGTGCTCGCCCGTGGCGTCGCGCATCGACAGCTTGGGGGAGAGCTGGCCGACCAGCTCGCGGAAGCGGGGTTGGTCGAAGGCTTCGGGCTGGGCCACGCCGTACTGTTCCTGGAAGCCGATCAAGAGGTTGGCGCGCTTCACGAGCTCTTCGCGGTTCTTCAGCAACGCCTGCTTTTGCGTGGGATCCTGCACGGCGCCGGCGAGCTGCTGCAACTCGCGGCCTTGCTTGTAGAGGCCCATGGCGTCCACCAACAAGCCGTTGGGGTCCGCGATCTTCCCGGCTTGGACCGCGGTCTTGACCGCCGCCACGCCGTCGCCGCCTTCGCTCTCCGTCTTCAGGAAGGTATCGAAGGCGCCGCCGAAGTTGTCGTAGATGCCCACGTGAGCGTGCAGCAGGCCGCTCAGGAGCGCGCCCATATTGTCCTTCACGCAGCCCACGAAGTGGATCAGCTTGGGGATTTTCGTCGCCATGCCCAGCGGGCCCGCAAAGGCGGCGGTCACGTCGCCCCACTCCAGGCCGGAGCGCTTCGCGGCGTCGGCCAGCACGGGCATGCCGAAGCGGCCGATGATCTCCGGACGGTGGACCAGGTCGCGGGTGGCCGCGAACATCGCGTGCACGTTGTTGCCATGGAAGGCCGACAGCTCCGTTTCCACGCGGGCGATGTCCTGGCCGGCCTCGCGGGCGGCGAACTTGCCGAACGTGGTCCAGTTGGCGACCGGGGGGTTGCCCAGGTAGCTGGAGAAGGCCTGGTCGAAACGGGTGTAGGTGCCGACGATCTTCTCGTTGGTCTCCTGGCCGGAGATCTTGCCCACGAGCGCGCCGTCCATGTCCGGCAGCGGCTCCGACTTGTAGCTGAAGGCGCCGTTCGGAGCCGCCTGGTTCACCTTGGACCAGTCCAACTTGGCCAGGTCCGGGTTGGGGAAGGGCCCGGTCAGGCCGGTCTTGTTGCCCTTCTTGCGCGCCGCGGCCCGCTCGTCGGCGGTCATCGGCGCCGTTGGCGACCTACCCACCACCTGCAAGGCAGGCGCAACCGGCCCCAGGGGGCGGCTGCCGGGGATTTGGGGGGTTTGGTTTACGCCGTCAAGGGTCATTGGGTACTGGCCTCCACTATGTTCATGTGCCCGGAGGCCCGGCGACATGCGACACCAAACATACTTTTAACAAACTCTTGATATTCCGAATACTGGGTAAGATTGCATGACCATGACCCTGCTTGCCAACCGCTTCCGCGTGATCGAAACCCTGGGGCAGGGCGCCATGGGCGCGGTCTACCGTGTTGCGGACACCTTGCAGGGCGATCGCGAGGTGGCGCTCAAGCTGATCCACTCGGAAGGCGCGATCACCCCCGAGGCCCGGCTGCGCTTCAAGGAAGAGTTCCGCGCGATGGTGCGGCTGCGGCACCCCAACGCGATCGAGGTGTACGACTACGGCCAGCTTGACGACCAGAACCGCTACCTCACGATGGAGATCGTCGACGGCCCGGAGCTGGCGAGCCTGATCCCGCCCGGCGGGTTGCCGTTCGAGAAGATCTACCCGCTGGTGATCCAGCTGCTCCAGGCCATGGGCTTCGTGCATGCGCGCCATTACATCCACCGCGACGTGAAGGCGCAGAACGTGCGCGTGCGTGGCGGCGTGGACGGCACGTTGAAGCTGATGGACTTCGGCATGATGATACAGCTGGGCGCGAGCAACGAGGGCGGCATGACCGGCACGCCCGGCTATATGGCGCCGGAAGTCGTGACGGGCGGCTCCGTCACGGCCGCGACCGACCTGTACGCCGTGGGCTGCCTGCTCTTCGAGATGATCACCGGGCGCCTGCCCTTCGTGGGCCGCCTGATGGAGGTGGTGCGCGGCCACAGCAGCGACCCCGCGCCGCCGGTGCGGTTGTTCCGCCATGACGCGCCGGAGCGCCTGGAGGCGATCGTCGCGAAGCTTTTGGAGAAGGAGCCGCGGGCGCGCTACCAGGACGCCTCGCAGGTGATCGAGGACCTGGCGGCCGTGGCGGGCATCGCCGTGGCGCGCTCCAACGAGGAGCAACGCCAGAGCTACCTGGTCAGCAGCGAGCTGGTGGGCCGCGACGTCGAGCTGGCGGAGCTGTCGGCGGCGCTCGAAGCCACGCGCGCCGGTGCGGGCCGGGCCGTATTCATCGGCGCCCCAGCTGGCGTGGGCAAGAGCCGGCTGGTGCAGGAGATCGCGCTGCAGGCCAAGCTGGAAGACTGGCCCGTGCTGTCGGCGCGCGGCCGCGAGAGCGGCATGGCCGCCTTCGAGGGCCTCACGTTGGCCCTGCGTCCGCTGCTCGCCAAGACCCCCGCGCCCTCGTTGGCGCGCTTCGGCCCCGTGCTGGCGCGCATCTTCCCCGAGCTGGTGGCATGGGGACATGCCCGCATGGGCACGGCGGAGTTCGGGCACGACAAGGTGCGCTTGCACGAGGCGCTGGCGGCCTGGCTGGGCGAGCTGGCGGCATACGGGCCCCTGGTGTGGGTCTTCGACGATTTGCAGTGGGCCGATCCTTACAGCCTGGAGGCCTTCAACTCGATCCTGCGCTCGATGGCCGGCAAGGCCGCGATCCTGTTCCTGGGCACCTTCCGCGCCGACGAGACGCCTGCCGGCAGCCCGGTCTGGTACACCGTCGAGGAAGGCGTGACCACGCTCATGAAGCTGGGCGGCTTCGGCCCCGATCAAGTCCGCGCGCTGATAGGCGCGATGCTGCGCGATGTCCGCTTGCCCGACCAGACGCTGCGCGACATCTACAACGCCACCGCCGGCAACGCCTACTTCGTGACGGAGGCCCTGCGGGACCTCATGGAACGCGGCATGCTCGTGCGCGAGGGCGGGATCTGGATGTTCCGCGACGCGGGCGGCCTGGGCCTGCTCGCCAGCGTGGAGGAGACGATCCTGCGCCGCCTGGCGAACCTCGACCCCGGGGCGCGCTCGCTCGCCATGGTCGCCGCCGTGTTGGGCCGCCACCCCGACCGCGCCTTGTTGCTGGCCGTGACGGGCCTGGAAGAGGAAACCCTCCTGGATCGCCTCGAGATCCTGGTGGACCGGCAGTTCATCCTGCACGAGGGCCCGCGGCTGTCCTTCCCGCACGACCGCATGCGCGCGGCCCTGGAGGAGAAGATCCCGGAGGCCGATCGCCGCGCCTTGCACCAGCGCTGCGGCGAGTACCTGGAACGCGTCCAGGGCGCCAGCATCGAGGAGCTGGCCTACCACTTCTCGCGCGGAACGGACCTGGCCAAGGCCCTGCGCTACCTCAAGTTGGCCGGCGACCAGGCGGACATGGCCGGCGCGGAGGCCGTGGCGCTGGACTACTGGCTCAAGGCGGAAGACGCCCTGAACACGCTCGACTTGCCGGACAAGGCCACCCGCCTGCGCGACCTCTGGTGGGACATCGGCTTCGCGGCGTTCGTGATGTACCCACGCGTGGCCGCGGAGGCCCTGGGCAAGCTGTGCGAGTCGCTGGACCAGGACCCGGCGGCCCGCCGCGAGCAGTTGCACGGCGCCTTCACGATGCGCGCGGTGGCCCAGGGCTTCGCCGGACGCCCCAAGGAGGGGTTGGTCACGGTGCAACGCGCGCTGGCATTGGTGGACGTCCCCGGCTCGCCCTCGGAGGGTGCCACGTTGATCGCCCGCACCTCGCCCCTCATGTCGGCCGGGCGGGTCGACGAGGTCATCGCCACGGCCAAGCAGGCGCTGGCGATGTTGCAAGTGGACCTGTCTCAAGAGCCACCCGGCACGCGCGCCGCGCGGGTGGGGGCGATCGCCGGGCTGAATGCCGTGTGCTACCAGGGCGTCCAGCCCGACACCGTCGTGCGCGATTCCGCCCTGGCGGAGGCCGCGGCGCAGGGCGACCCGGAGCCCTTCACGGTCTTCCAGTTCTTCGGCATCTGGTTCGCCTGGACGGGGCGCGAGGCCGAAGCCGTGGCCTACATCGAGAACACCAGCCAGAAGTGCCGGCGGATCGGCGCCCCGCCTTACATCTGGGTGCTGTATCTGCGCCCGTACCTCTTGTGGCAGCGCGGCGAGCACGCGGAGGCCCTGGCGCTGGTGCATCAGGCGCAGCGCTACCCGCACCTGGCCCAGTCGGACTTGCCGAACCAGCTGCTGCGCGTGCTGGAGGGCCAGCTGCACCTGGAACTGGGCGATCGCGTGGCCGCGCGCAAGGCCTTCTCCGCCGCGGAAGCGCGCGGGCGCGAGGCCGGGATGAACGTCGTGTTGCTGCGCGCGTTGCTGGGCAAGGCCGCGCTGGCGACCGCGGAACAGCAGTGGGACGCCGGCAAGGCCGCGCTCGACGAGGTCAAGCGGTTGGCCGGCTCCGGCGAGGCACGCAACCCCCTGCACCAAGCCCTGGGCCACCGCCTGGCGGGCGAGCTGGCGATCGCCCGCGGCCGCCTCGTCGAGGCCCGGCCGCCCCTGACGGCCGCGTTGTCGACCTTCGTGACGCCGGAGCAGGACAACCTGATCGAGGCCGCCCACGTCCACCGGGCGCTGGGGCGGCTGGCGGCGGCAGAGAAGCGGCGAGATGACGCGTTGCGGGCCTACGGGCGGGCGGCGGCAATCTACCACCAGCTGCGCAACCCCTACCACTTGCATGCCGTGTCACAGCTCGTAGCGGCGCTGGTGCCAGACCCCGCGGCCCACCAAGACGCAGTCCCGCCTCTCCGCGGGGCGGGAGAGGCTCCCGGCAGGGTGGTGAGGGGCCGTACCGTCGAAAGCCAATACGAAAGCCTCCAACGCCTCCTGAGCGGCGTCCGCGGCCACCTGGACGACGAATGAAAATCGTCGTCGTCCCCCACACCCACTGGGACCGCGAGTGGTACCAGCCCTTCGAGCTGTTCCGCATGCGGCTGGTCCGCCTGATCGACGGCCTGCTGGAGCTCTTCGCCACCGACCCGCGCTACACCCACTTCATGCTGGACGGCCAGTCGATCGTGCTCGAAGACTACGTCGCCATCCGCCCCGAGCGCGAAGCCGAGCTCAAGGCCTTGATCGCCAGCGGCCAGGTGGCCGTCGGCCCCTGGTACGTCCTGCCCGACGAGTTCCTCGTCAGCGGCGAGGCGATCGTGCGCAACCTCCAACTCGGCATGGCGCTGGCCCGCCGGTTCGGCCGCTCGATGGAGCTGGGCTACCTGCCGGACTCGTTCGGACACGTGGCCCAGATGCCGCAAATCTTCCAGGGCTTCGGCTTCGACGCCGGCACGCTCTGGCGCGGCGTCGCGGACGACGTACCCGGGCTGGAGTGGCTCTGGGAGGCGCCCGACGGCTCGCAGATCTACGTGCAGTGGCTGGACGGCGGCTATGGCAACTTCGCCAACCTGCCCGGGCACGAGGCCGAGGCCTTCGAGCGGCTCCAGGCCGAGGTCGCCCGCCTGGGCGCCAGCGCGCGCTCCGGCGTGCGGTTGCTCATGAACGGCAGCGACCACCTGATGCCGCAACGCCAGCTGCCGGACTTCCTGGAAGGCTTCCGGCGGCGCGCACCGGACTGGGAGATCGTGCAGGCCCCCATCACGGAGGCGATCGCCGCGGCCCGGTGGGGCGCGGGTGAGCTGGCCGTGGTGCGGGGAGAGCTGCGCTCCGCGGCGCGTTCGCACCTGCTGCCCGGCGTGCTTTCGGCCCGGGCCTACCTCCACCAGGCCAACGTGGAGGCACAAACCCTGCTAGAGCGTTGGGTCGAGCCCTTTTCGGCGCTCGCACCGCGCGCGTACCCGGTGGCCATGCTGCGGCACGCCTGGAAGACCCTGCTCCAGAACCATCCCCACGACTCGATCTGCGGTTGTTCTGTCGACGCCGTACACCAAGAAATGATGACGCGCTTCGCGCAGGTCGGCCAGGTGGGCGGGCAGCTGCGCCAGGAGGCCCTCGCGGCCTTGCAGGGCGAGGATGCCGACGACCCGGAGCTGACCCGCCAGGCGGGGCTGCGGCTCTACAACCCGCACCCGTTCGCGCACCGGGCGGCGATCGAGGTCGAGCTGACGCTGGACGGCGGCCCGGAGCTCACGCTGCTGACGCCCGAAGGCGAGGTCGTGCCTTACGTCCTGCACGAGGCGCGCCCCGGCGTGCGCTCGATCAACCGGTCGCCGCTCTACCCCTTGAACGTGCCCTGCACCCAGGTGAAGATCGCCCTGGTGGCCGATCTGCCGCCGTTGGGCTCGCGCTTCCTGCGCATCGAGCGCCAGGGGACGGGCGCGGGCGTCGCCACCCTAGAGAACACGTTCTTCCGCATCGAGGCGGTGCCCGGCGCGGTGGTGATCCACGACAAGCTGGCCGGCCAAACCATCCGGCATGGCTTCGAAGACGCCGCGGATCGGGGCGACGAGTACAACTTCTGTCCCGACGGCCAACCCCCGTCCTGGCTGACCACCTGGGACCAGGTCACCCACTCCCCCGCGGGCCTGGAGCTACACGGGCTGTGGCGCCTGCCGCGCGCCCTGGCCCCGGACCGGTCCAGCCGCGTCGGCGAGGTCGTGGTGCCCATCAAGTTGACGGTGGCCCTGCATGAGGGCGTGCGGCGCGTCGAGTTCGCACTGGAGGTCGACAACACGGCAGAAGACCACCGGCTGCGCGCGGCCTTCACGCTGCCCGACCCGATCGCCGCCACCCGCGCCGACACCGCCTTCGGCTGGGTGGAGCGTGGCAGCATGGTCCAGCCCCAAAACTGGCCGGAGACGCCCATGGGCACCTTCCCGATGGTCGGCCAGGTCCACCTGAACGCCCAGGGCCTGGCGGCGGCCGGCCTGCACGAGTACGAGGCGGTGGACGCCACGCTGTACCTGACGTTGCTGCGCTGCGTGGGTTGGCTCTCCCGCGACGACCTCTCCACCCGCCAGGGCGACGCCGGCCCGATGGTGCCGGCCCCGGGCGCCCAATGCCCCGGCAAGCGCACCTTCCGCTATGCCTGGCTGAGTGGCCCCGACCTCGCCCGCAACGGCGACGCCTTCCTGGTCCCAGCGTGCGGCTTCCCCACCGCCGAGGCCGTCGACCAGGCCCCCACCAGCCTGCTGGCCATCGACCAGCCGGCCTGGCAGTTCAGCGCCCTCAAGCAGGCCGCGGCCGGCGACGCGCGGGTGCTCCGTATTTTCAACGGCAGCCCGGAGCCCAAGACGGGCACGCTGGCGTTCGGCTTCCCCGTGCGGCAGGTGCGCCGGGCCCGTTTGGACGAGACCCCGCTGGACGCCGTGGCCGATGGGCCCCTCACCTTGCGCGGACACGAGATCGCCACGTTCTTGCTGACCTGAACCTGTTGGTCCAATCCGCCTAGGCCGGCGGGCGGGCTTGGCCTAGGATGGCGCCATGCTCGCGTTGTTGTTGGGGCTGGCGGGCGCCTTCCCGCCCGGCTTCGTTTGGGGCACGGCCACCGCAGCCGTCCAGGTGGAGGGCAACACGGTCCACTCCGACTGGGCGCGCTTCGAGCAAAAGCCCGGCGCGATCCGGGACGGTGCCCGCATCGGCGCCGCGGCGCGGCACTGGGAGCTGTACGAGCAGGATTTCGAGGCCGCCCGGCGGATGAATACGACCGGCTACCGCTGCTCGATCGAGTGGAGCCGGCTGGAGCCCACGCGCGGCGCCTGGGACGAGGCGGCGGCCAACCACTACCGCGCCATGTTCGCAAGCCTGCGCGCCAAGGGCATCCGGCCGCTGGTGACGCTGCACCACTTCTCCAACCCCCAGTGGGTCGCAGACCAGGGCGGCTGGCTGAACCCCAACACCCAGGCCGACTTCGAAGCGTTCGTTTCACGGGCGGCGGAGGCCTTCGGCGACCAGGTGGACGACTGGGTGACGTTCAACGAGCCCACCATCTACGCCTGCGAGGGCTACCTCGACGGCGCCTTCCCGCCCGGCCGCCACGGCGACTTCGTGGCCCTGCCCGCCGTGTTGGGCAATCTCGTGAAGGCGCATGGGCGGGCCTACCACGCCTTGAAGCGGCTGGACCCGGGGTGCCGCGTGGGCGTGGCGGAACACATGGTCGCCTTCGAGCCGGTCTGGGGCTGGAACCCGTTGGACGGCCTCATGGCCGCCACCAGCGAGCGCTGGCTGAACTACGGCTTCCTGGACGCCGCGGCCACCGGACGGGTGCGCTTCGAGACAGGCGTGGCGAACGACCGGGAGGACGTGCCCTGGCTGGCCGGCACGCTGGACTTCGTGGGCGTGAACTACTACACCCACTCGCTCGCCAGCGTGCTCGCGCCCTTCCAGCGCCTGGCCAGCCTCGACGCACCCAAAACCGACCTGGGGTTGGACATCTGCCCGGAGGGGCTTTTCGACGTGCTCGTCCGCACCCATGCGCGCTTCAAGCTGCCGATCCTGATCACGGAGACGGGGGTGGCGGAC
>JAQBPE010000377.1 GCA_028287685.1 Cyanobacteria bacterium RYN_339
GGTTCGGCCAGAAGCTGCTGAACTGGCGCGAGGTGAGCACCCAGCGTTGGGAAGACGAGGGCGAAGACCAGCAGTACCAGTTCATCGAGACCGAGGTCAGCCGCACGCTGCGGATCGAGCCCGGCAAGGAGCGCGAGGTCCTGCTGGCCCGCGGCACCCTGGCCGAATCCGGCATCATGAGCGACTACTTCCGTAACCAGACGGATTTGCCGCTGCAAGCGGCCGGCATCGACTATTGGGCCAGCCGCGTGCCCGCGGAGCAGCTCGCCAACATCACGCCCGCGGCCCTCGGGCTGGGCCTGTGGCGCTACGAAGACCGCATCCCCACGCTGGATCTTTTGAACCGGTCGACCAGCAAGAGCGATCCCTTCGAGTCGCTGCGCGAGCGGTTCCCGCTGCCGGCCTTCGACCGGTCGCTGGCGATCGCCGGTACCGTCTCGATCCTGGCCTTCATCCTGGGCATGGGGGCCACGTACTACTGGGCGAACAACGTGATCGGCAAAAAGATCCACGAGCTCAAGACCGCGAACGCCGGCCTCACGTCGATGAACGCCGAGAAGATGGCGAAGCTGGAGAGCTTGAAGCAGCGCGAAGCCGCGGACAAGCAGATCCTCGAGCTGATGGGCGAGTCGGCGCGGCCCAACCCTGCCGTCACCTTCTTCACCCAGGTGAACGACATCGTGCCGCCGGACTCGTGGCTGACGGCGATCGACGCCACCACGCCGACCACGTTCGTCTTGAAGGGGTCGAGCCTGCACCAGCAGGCGGGTCTGACCCTGGCCCAGAAGGTCAGCGAGTTCCAGGAAGTCGACCAGGTGAAGGTGACGGAGCTGTCGCAGGTCGAGCCCGGCCGCTATGCCTACGTCATCGACGTGTCGATCGACCCCACCGCGGTGGGCGTGCCGCTGGCTCCGCCCGCGCCCGCGGCCGTGGCGCCGCTGCCGGCGACGGATTCCAACGCCTCGGGCGCGCCCACGACCGTCCACGGCCAGGGCGAGGCCATGATGAAGACCCTCAACAACCCGCTGCCCGATGAGATGAAGAAAAAATGAACGCCAGAACCACGTCCATCGTCGCGGTGATGTTCCTGGCCTTGGGAGGCGGGGCCGGCTTCCTGAAGCTGGTCAGCCCCGCCATGGCGGAGCGCGACAAGCAACAAGGCGAAAACAAGAGTTTGCTGGCCAAGGCCGGCGCGCTCAACACCGAGATCGCGGAGCTGGAGCGCAAGCTCAACTCCATGGCGATGGGCTCGATACAGTACTTCGACCTCTCCCACGAGGAGAACAAGAAGCGCGTCATGGAGGCCAAGACGGTCGAGACGTTGGCGAGCATCGCGGAAATCCTGAACGACAACCAGATCCGCGTCCAGGCGCTCGATCCCAAGGGCGAGACGGAGGGCCTGAACAAGCCCGTGCCCCATACGCCTGCGCCCCAGTTGTCGCCGGGCGCCTCCCCTGGCGCGCCCGTCGCGGCAGCGGCCACCCCCACCCCCACGCCCACGCCGGTGCCCGGCGCCACCACCCCGCCCCCGCCGATCCGCCTCACGCACAAGATGTTCCGCTTCGAGATCGAGGGCGAGTACCCCAACCTCGTGAAGGCCCTGAAGGAAATCCAGGGGCTGCCACGCGCCATTTCCGTCAACGCCTTCAACGTCAAGCTCGTCAACGACGAGAAGTCCTTGGCCGCGCGGGCCGCGGGTGGTGGCGGCAAGAAGTCGCCCACCAGCGACTCGCTGTCGCTGATCGGCCTTGCGTTCGACGTGTCCGTAACCTTCTTGATGGACACGGGCGGCATCCAGATGGCCGAGCCCTCCGCGATGCCCACCGCCGCCGTGCCGCATGCCGCCGGCTGGCTGGCCGAGCTCGGCGACTGGTTCTGCGCGCCTGCCTATGCCGCCCCCGGCCCGCGCACCGTCGTGCGGCCGCCCAACGCCGTCAAGGGCGTGACCTGGGCCAACGGCGCGCTCACGCTCCAAACCGTGAACGGCAGCATGCCGACCTTCCGCGTGCTGGGCGCCCGCCCCGGGTTCATGGCGATCGAGCTGCAGCGCACGGTCACGACCGTGCCCGTGTTCTTCCACCCCGTCGGGCCCGGCGTCCGCCAGGTCGTGGCGATGCCGTCGCCGACCGATCCGCTGGCGACCCACTTGGCCATCAGCGTCGATCCGGGCACGCGGATGCGCGTGGTGATGTCGCCGACGCACCAGCTGCAAATCTTCGTGGATGGCGGCAAGGCCCTGCCCGTGGCGGCGAAGCCGACGGTTCCCGCGGCCAAGCCCGCGCAGGTCACGGTGAAGCCCGTGCCCGCTGCCGCGAAGGCTGCGCCGGCCGTTGCGGGTGCCAAGCCCATGCCCGTGACCGCGGCGCCCCTGGCCGCGAGCCGCCCCATCATCGCGATCCTGCCGCCGCACCGGGTTGGGACGGCGCCCGCCCCGGTCGCCGCCGGGCGCGCGGCCTCCACGCCCGTGAACGCCGTGACGCGCATCCAGGCGCCGAGCAGCTCGTTGAAGATCGTGGTCAAGCCGAACACGGCCCCCGCCCCCGCGGCGCTCGAGCCGGAAGGCGATCGCATTTCCGCCGAGGCCATCCGCGCGTGGGAGCGCCAGCAACTGCGCCAGACGACTGCCGCCAGTGCCCCTTTGCACATGGAGAATACGCCCGTCGTGATCGCCGCGCCCCTGGCCGCCCGGCCGCAGGACCATTCGCTGGTCCAGGCGCCGGAAATGGCCCAGACCGTCGTGGCGCTGCCCGTGCCGCTGCCCGTCGCGAAGCCCGTCGCGAAGCCCGCGGCGGTGGCGGCGAAGCCCCCGCTCGCGGCG
>JAQBPE010000405.1 GCA_028287685.1 Cyanobacteria bacterium RYN_339
GCCGGCGGCCCCGCCGTTGCCGCCGCCGCCCGTTGCGGCGCCTCCCCCGCCCATCGCGCCAGTCTCGCCGGCCACGCCCGGAGGCCGCCTGGCCAAGCCAAACGTGCTCTCGATGCCGTCCCCCAACTTCAACGACCGGCCCGCGGGCAAGCGCATCGACACGATCGTGCTGCACCACACCGGCGACAATGGCACCGCGCAGGACACGGGCCGCTTCTTCCAGGATCCCGCCTCCAAGGTCAGCTCCCACTACATCGTGGGCAAGGACGGCACGATCGTGCAGCCCGTCCAGGATGACAAGCGCGCCTGGCACGCCGGTGTGTCCAGCTACCGCGGCGTGGACGACGTCAACGATTTCAGCCTGGGCATCGAAATCGCCAACAAGGGCGACGACCGCGACCCTTACACGGACGCGCAGTACGAGGCCTTGGCCAACCTGGTGGCCTGGATGATGCAGACCTACAACGTACCGATGGAGCGCATCACGGGCCACAAGTACGTCGCCCTGCCACGCGGCCGCAAGGACGACCCATCCAACAACTTCGACTGGGAGCGGATGAAGCGCATGGTGAACCAGCGCTTGGGGCGGTAGGCCGCGCGGTCGAGCTTCCGTGGCTCGTAGGATAGGCTGCTTCCCGATCCTTTGAACGCCATGGCCAGTCTAACCTGGCCCGGCCGGCCTAAAGGTTGGCCGCCGGCGATGGCTAGGATGGTTCCAACAGGTCCGTGTGAGCTCGCGCTCCGGACCACTGTTGTAACCGTGATGGCTACTCGTTTTACTGGAGGACCTCATGAAGGCTCGCGTTCTTGCTACCCTTTCGATCGTCGGTACGCTGCTCGGCGGATGTTCCGCCAACCCCGGCCTGGCCCCGGCGTCGATGACGCTGGGCGTGCAATCGGCCTCGTATAACCTGGCCTGCGGCTGCAGCACCGATGTGCCGGTCTCGACCGGGGATGTAACCGGTGGGGGCTGGGTCATTGCCTCGTGCGGGTGCGGCGGCAGCGCCCAGGGCAACCGCAAGGTCACCTTCGGCCTGGTGGCTCATGAAACGCCACAGGGCCAGAGCGGCAACATCGAAGTCAACGACCACAATGATGGCCTGAACTACCATGGCCGCGTGAACCACATCGCTCGCAGCGGCAACACCGTGACCTTCTCCGGCGATCTGGTCGAGTCAAACGAGGCCGTTGGAACCTTTGTCGCGGTGGTGACGGACAGCGGCGAGCCGGGCAAGAATGATCGCTTCGGCTTCCGCACCAACAGCCGGGTGATCGTCCCCGTGGGCACCGGACTGGGTGGCGGCAACATCCAGATCCACCCGACGCACTGACGCCCGGCGGCGCCTGCACGCTTTGCTATGGCGGGGCGCTGACCAGCTTCAACGCCCTCGCCGCGAGGCACTCCGGGGTACCTGCCGTAAAATCGCGGCAGACTTGCGGCCGGCGGGCGTAGGCGGTGCACCCGACCGTGTCGCCCAGCTCGCCCTTCAGGAAGATGCAGCGGACCTCGGCCTCGCCGTGGTCCTCCGTCAGCAGGAAGTCGCAGCCTTGCGAATCCGGGTGCAGCTCCAGGGCCGTGAAGCGCAGCGCCTCGTCGCCCTGAAGCGTCACGAAGGGCCCCGCGCCGTACACCTCGCTGGTGCAGCAAGCCCCACAGGTGGTGCAGTCGAAGGCCGTCAGAGCCGGCGCTCGAGCGACTGGCGCTTGGCCTCGTAGGCCTTGCCGAGGCCCAGTTGGATGGCGAGGTCGCACAGCGCGATCGCCCCCTCCACGTCGCCCTCGTCGGCCAGCACGGAGCTGCCGCGCTCGCAGAAGCGCACGCTGGGCATGTACTCCTTGGTCTCGCGCGGCCACTCTTCCTGGGCCGCTTCCAGGTACTCGCGCGCGCCGGCCACGGCTTCCAGGCACTTCGCGGTGGCGCCCTCGTGGTAGGCGTCCTCGGCCAACAGGTCGTAGGCGAAGAACTTCACGGCGTTGGGCAGGCTGTGCTGCGCGGAGAGGACCTTCTCCAAGTAGCGGCGGCCTTCCAGGTGGCCGAAGCACTCGCCGTGTCCCTTGCGGAGGTCGGCCAGAAAGTCCTCGGCGGACTTGCGCTTGGGTTCGGGACGTTTGGCCATGGGGCAACCCTTCTCATCGTTGGGATGATAATCATACCAGCCCGCGGGGCAAGTTCGGCGCCCCATGACGGGAATAACTTAGGTGTAGAGCTACCCAAGGGGCGATGCCGATGTTCAAACCTTCCCTTTCTCTGTTGGTCGTGCTGGCGGCTGCCGGCTGCGCCCCCAACCCGGCCTTGGTGCCGGCGGTGAACCTGAACCCCGCCGACTTCACCAACCCGTCCATCAACGGCACGGGCCTCGTGCGCGGCACCCCCGGCACGATCACCGGACGCGTGGTCGACGAGGTGACGAAGACCGGCATCCCCGACGCGGTCGTCGAGGTCCAGAACATCAACCCGCCGGTCAGCACCCGCACGGATTCCGGCGGCAACTTCACCCTCACCAACGCGCCGTCGGGCAAGCAGACCATCTCCGTCAACAAGGCCGATTACGTCTACCTCGCCACCCAAGGCGCCATCACGGTCAACGTCCAGCCGAACGCTTCCATCGCGCTGCCGCAAATCAACCTGAGCCCCGCCTTGATGGCGGCCTCCAACGCTTACCTGGCCTCGATCGGCGGCCCGGTCGAGCCCTACGGCCTGGCCGTGGACAACAACCATGGCTACCTCTACGTGGTCGACCGCATCGGCGTGAACGACGTCGTGGACAAGCGCTGCGAGGTCAAGAAGTACACGCTGGCCGGGGGCTTCGTGAAGCGCTTCGGCGGCGACGAGGTAACGGTGCAGAAGGGCGGGGCCGGCCTGTTCGACCTCTTCCGTCACCTGAATTGGAGCTACGGCGTGGACGTGGACGCGGGCGGCAACGTCTACGTGGCCGAGGCCAACAACGATCGCGTCGTGAAGTTCAACCCCGCCGGCGAATACGTCGCCGCGTTCGGCGACAGCGTGAAGAACGACTTCGACGTGGCGGTGCTGAACACCGGCCAGATCGGCGTCAGCTCCAGCGGCAACAGCAAGATCGCGCTGTTCGACGTCAACCTGGCCGATGGTCCCAAGGATTTCGTCGGCACGGGGGGCAATGCCCCTGTCAACGGTGGCTACCGCGGCCTGGCGATCGACAACGCGAACGCCTTGTACGTGATCGACAACTCCGCGGGCCCGGGCAGCGCCGTCAAGAAGTTCGACGGGAAGTCCGCCAAGGCGATCCTCACGTTCGGCAACAACAGCGGCTCCGCGCCCAGTCAGTTCCGCGGCGCAACCGACCTCGCCGTCGACAACCGCAGCGGCGAAATCTACGTGGTGGACTCGGGCAACAACCGCGTCCAGCGCTTCGACCGTGACGGCCGCTTCGTGAGCGAGTTCGGCTCCGCCGGTCGCAGCAACGGGCAGTTCGACAAGCCATACGGCATCGCCATCGACAAGGACGGTACGATTTACGTCTCGGACACCGGCAACAAGCGCATCCAGAAGTTCGCGGCGGGCCGGGTGGCCGGCGGCAACGCGCCCGCCTACCCCACCAAGTAGCCAACCGGGGCCAGGCGCCCTATCATAGGCGCCATGTTCCCGCCCCAACGCGTGGTCTGCCTGACCGAAGAAACCGTCGAGCTGCTCTACCTGATGGGCGAGCAAGACCGCATCGTCGGCATCTCCGGCTATGTGGTGCGCCCCCCGCAGGCCCGCAAGGAGAAGCCCAAGGTCTCCGCCTTCACGAGCGCCAACGTCGACAAGATCCTGGCACTGCAGCCGGACCTGGTCCTGGCGTTCTCCGACATCCAAGCGGACATCGTCCACGCGCTGATCAAGCACGGCCTCGACGTCCACACCTTCAACCAACGCACCCTGCAAGAGGTCTACGACGCGATGCGCATGACCGGCGCCCTGGTGGGGGCCACGGAGCGCGCCGGCCGCCTCGTCGACGAGCTCGCCGCGGGCGTGGAGGCCACGCGGGAACGGGCCGCCACCTTGCCGCGCAAGCCCCGCGTGTACTTCGAAGAGTGGGACGAGCCGGGCATCACGGCGATCGGCTGGGTCTCCGACCTGATCGCGGCCGCCGGCGGCACCAACGTCTTCGCGGACCGGGCGGCGGGCCGCGCGGCCCGCGACCGCTTCGTGACCCACGCGGAAATCATCGCGGCCGCGCCGGACCTGATCATCGGGTCCTGGTGCGGCAAGCGCTTCCGGCCGGACCACGTGGTGGCGAGGCCGGGCTACGAAACCGTCCCGGCCGTGCGCGACGGCGCGGTCTACGAGATCAAGTCGCCGCTGATCCTGCAACCGGGGCCGGCGGCCCTGACCGAGGGGCTGGCGGCCTTGGAAGGCTACATCCGGCGTTGGGCCGTAGAATAGAAAGAGGTCATGATGATCAAGGGTATCGATTTCGTTTCGCTCCAGGTCGCGGATATGGCGCGCGCCCAGGCCTTCTACCAGGAGAAGCTCGGCCTTCCGCCGGTGGCCACCGCGGGCGAAGGCTGGGCGGAGTTCGACCTGGGCCCCGGCCCCGCGTTGACCTTGCTGGACCCCACCGCCTTCGGGCAGGCCTTCGAGGAGGAACGTGGCAGCGGGTCGTTCGGCCTGGCGGTCCACGACATCGAGACGGTCTCCGCGGAGATGGAAGCCGAAGACCGGCTGCACATGGACATGTTCGAGACGGACGGGTGCCACGGCGCCCCGATGTCCGACAGCGAGGGCAACGGCTTGATGTTGCACCGCCGCAAGGCCGAGCCGGGCCGCAACCGCGTGATCGACTTCGTGTGCCTGCCGGTAGCGGACACGGCGCGGGCGCGGGCGTTCTACAAGGAGATGTTCGGCATCGAGCCCACGCCAGAGAGCGGCGAGATCTGGACGGAATACGTCTTCGCGGACGATTCGGCGCTGGCGCTGTTCAACGGCAGCAAGGTGGGCATCGCGTTCTCGCCGTCGACCGGCAACGCGCCGGGCCTGGCGACGCCCGAGTTGGAGGCCTTGATGGCGAAGTTCAAGGCCAAGGGCCTGACGCGCGCCGACACCCCGATCGAGACCCCTGTTTGCTTCATGGGCCTGGTGAGCGACTCGGAGGGCAACGCCCTGGTGCTGCACCGGCACAAGTAACCGGCCTCCGAACGCCTGCCCGTCCGTTGCCTCCGCTTCCCTCGCCCGGTTAGGCTGAAGGCAGGCCACCGGCGCGGGCCGGCGGCGGGAAGAGGAAGGAAGACCGATGGCTGACCAACAGAACCCCCATGGCCCGGGGCTCCACCGGGAGCACATCCACGTCGAGCGCAAGCGCGGCTTCAGCTGGGCCTGGCTGCTGCTGCCGATCGTGGCCTTGGGCCTCCTGGCCTTGCTGTTCATGCCGCGCGCCGCGGACCAGCAGGCCGTGACCACGACCACCACGACGACCACCTCGATGGCGGCGCGCACGATCACCTACAAGCAGCAGCAGTGGGAGATCAAGGGCGCGCCCGAGACGTTCCCGGCCGGCGAGCTGGCGCAGGTCGCCACGAGCGACGAGGGCGACGCCTTGTTCGCCAATTCGTCGGAGGGTTATCTGGGCGGCGGCGGCGGCGAGGCCGTGCCCGGCGCCATCTCCATGCCCAACGGCCGCGTCTACCTCCGCACGGCGGACGGGCGCTTCCAGCCGCTATTCTTGAAGCAATAGGAGGTCCCCCATGATTGACAAGCAGAATCTCCGGAAGCTGAGCGAGGCCGACGAGTTCCAGGTGAAGGGCGACAGCCACGACATCCGGGGCTGGCGCGTCCTGGACGAGGTCGGCCGCGAGCTGGGCACGGTGACCGACCTGCTCTTCGAGCCGGAGACCGCCGAAGTGGTCTTCGCCGAGGTGGCGACCGCCGGCCAGGACCAACTGGTGCCGATCGAGGCGCTGGGCTTCGAAGAGGGCGTCAGGCACCTGGTCGTGAGCGGCTTCGTGCCGGACGTCTCGTTCGTGGCGGCCGAACCGACGCTGGCGGAGCTGGCCGAGCGCGAGCGGCTGGCGCCGACGGACACCCTGCCCGACATGGCGCGGGGCACGGACTACGACACCCTGCGATAAGCGCAGAAAAGGCCTCGTCTCCACAGCGGGGACGAGGCCTTTCTGGTGAAAAGATCTACTGGTACTCGGCGCCTACGCCGGAGCCGTCCTTGACGATGTTGAGGGTGTAGACTTCGCCCTCGTTCTTGTCGTTGCACATCGTGACGTCGCTGATTTCCTGCTGCTCGCCCGTGGAAGGCGTGACGCGGATTTCGAACTTGCAGACGTCGGCGTACTTGGCGACGACCGTCAGGCCGTACTTCTCGCCCACCTGCCACTCGGCGACGCCGTTCTCCGTGATGGAGACCCAGGCATCCTGGGTGCCGGCGGCCCGGTACTCGATGTTCTTGAGGATCTGACCGGTCTTGTTGACGATCATGATATCCGATTGCTTGGCGGCCGAAGCAGGCGCCGAGTACATCGCCAGCGCGATCGTGCATGCGGCGGCGGCGGTGATGAGTTGCTTGAACAAGTTAGGTTCTCCTCGATTTTCTCTCTGCATCGTTGTTGTACGCATTAACGCGGGTTCGGTCAAGTCCGCTCGGCCTGGCTTCCCAGCATGAGCTGCGCCAGTTGGTCGCTTTGGTAGAGATCCGGCGTCAGGAAGTAGGCGAAGCGACGGTGCACCGTCGCGCCGAAGCGGGTCTTCTCGAGCGTGGCCTCGAGGCCCACAGCGTGCTCGGCGAGGGAACGCAGCTGGTGGTGACGCTCCCGTTGCTGGTCGACGTGGAAGCCGAGCCGGTCGCGCTTTAGGCGACCGACTAGACGTTCTTGCGCACGATCGCCGTGATCTGGTCCGGCCGGTGGAACTCTTCGTAAACGCGCGGCTGATTGTCCTGGCCAGGGTAGGTTTCCTTGAAGGTGGGCTTGCCGTTCGCGTCCACGTTGAAGGGGTTGGTGGTGGCGCGGGTGCCGTTGTCCAGCGGATCCCCGTCGCGGGCGGAGTTGCCGTGGGCATGGGCAATTTCCAGCGGGTGGCCTTGCTCGTCGACCTTGGTCACGACGGCCACGTGGTGCGCGCCCCAATAGACCAGGTCGCCTTCCTTGCAGCCCGTAGGACCCTTGGGGTCGACCGGGTGCTCCGGGCTCGGGACGTCGGAGAACTTCACGTCGGAGTTGTCGCGGAAGAACTCCGTTTGGCCGGTGCAGCGGCGAGACTCGTTGGCGCCCATGTCCGACTTCAATGCGGCATAGAGCTTCTGGTCGCCCGCGGCGAAGGCCTCGAGCGCGAAGTCCGTGCAGACGCCGTGCCCGTTCGCGGGGTCGCACTGGGTGGTGTCATAGAAGTAGCCGCCCTCGCGGGATGCCAGCTGTTCCGCCTTCTGCGCGACGGGGTTCTCCCAGGGGGCGCTGCCGTACGTGGACTGCGCCACGGGCCCGCTGGAGGAGGCGGAGGCCAGGTTGGCGTCGCCGGGGCCTGCGACCGGTGGCGTGGCAGAAGCCTGCGGCATCGGCTCGGCCGGTGCGCCAACGGTAGGACGCACGGGGGGCGCGGTCTGGGCCGGTTGTACGGTGGTACCGGGGATCTCTGCCATGGGAGCCTCCTGTCGTAACGACGCTTGCTCCTTATTCCCCTATCGCGCAGTTATGTCTCCCGCCCTTAGGACGCCATCGTCCGCGTCGCGGACGCCATCTCGATGATGTGCTTGCGGACCTGGGCCAGGTTGGCAACCCGCGCGGCGGCGGTGCAGATGTCCGCCTTCATCTCGGCAGCCTGGCGCCCGCCGGCGAAGCGCACGCGCTCCTGGAGGTCGACGAGACGCGCGGTCTGGAAGGCATGCTCCTCCGCCACGACGCGGTACATGAAGCGCGGGTCCTCCATCTCGGGGAACGCGACCTGCTGCTCGAGGTAGTTGGCGATGACCGCCTGGCGGCTCGCCGACAGCTCTTCCTTGGAGGTGGGCGCCTTCGCCACCACCGGCGCCGTCACGAGCTGGGCCAGCGGCTGCGTCGCAGCGGCCTTCGGCGCCAGAGCGAGCGTCGTCTTCATACGGTTGGCCGGCTGCGGAGCGGCCTTGCGAACCGGGGGAGCAATGGGCGCCGGCGCCGAGGCCAGGGCTTCCGCGGCCCGCAGGATGCCCTTGAGCTTGCCGAACAGGCCGGTGGTGGGCTGCTGGTTGTTCTTGGGGTTGTACATCGGCGGAACCTCCTCGTCACTCACGAGGGAGATATCCTGCCGGGGGGTTCCCCCGAAGTTCCGGAAGCGCGTTGCAACTTCTAAGTTTAGGTTAAGGCGATCGGCAACAGCCCGGCCCAGGTCACGAACAGGCTGTTGCTGACGATCGCCGCGGCGTCGACCTTACCGTCCCAAGTTCAGGCCCGCTTGCTCCTCTTCCAGCATCGTGATGGTGCCAGGCCGCGACACCCGATCGAAGGTGCGTTTCAGCCAATTGGCTGCCTGCGCGGTCGCGCCCATGGCCGCGGGCGTCTCGGCCAACGCGTTGAGCATCACGAAGTCATGCACGGTGCCCAGGTAGCGGACCGCGGTCACGGCAACGCCCGCCTCGGCAAGCTTTCGCGCGTACGCTTCTCCCTCGTCCCGCAACACGTCATTTTCGCCGGTGATCACCAAGGCGGGCGGCAAGCCCCGCAACTGCTCCAGCGAGGCTTGCAGCGGAGCGGCCAGCGGGTTCAAGCGGTCGGCCTCGTCGGGCACGTAGGCGTCCCAGAACCAGGCCATGGCGTCTCGGGTCAGGTTCAATTGGTTGGCGAATTCCTGGTACGAGGCGGTGTCGAGGTTCGCATCCGTCACGGGATAGAACAACACCTGTCCCGCGAGGGAAGGCCCTCCGCGCTCTTTCGCCAGCAGCGTGACGGCCGCCGCCATCTGACCACCGGCGCTGTCCCCGCACACGGCCAGCCGGGCGGGATCGATGTGCAGTTCCTCGGCATGCTCGCCGATCCAGCGGGCGGCTTCGTACGCCTGCATCACGCCCACCGGGAACCGCTGTTCGGGCGACGGCTCGTAGTCCACGAAGACGACGAGGGCCGGGATGCTCGCGGCCAGCTCGCGCACCAGGCGCTCATGCGTCTGCCAGTCGCCCAGGATCCAACCGCCGCCGTGGAGGTAGACCACGGCAGGGAGCACCTCGGCGCGGTTCCCGGGGCGCACCAACACCAACCGCGTCTCCCCGGTCGGCCCGACGGCGATCGTGCGGCGTTCGATGTCGGCGGGCGCCAGCGCGACGGGCCGGGCCTGCGCATCGCGTAGGAACTTGCGCGCATCCGGTACGGGGCGCTTCTGGAGCGGCGGGCCGCCAAGGGCCGCCAACTCCTCGAGGAACTTCCGGGTCCGGCCTTCCAGGTTCATGGGACACGCTCCTTTCGGGGCCCGGCAGCGTCGAGCTGCGTGGCCCTTTCTGGAAGCCTAGTGGCTTTGCGCTGGCGACGCAAACCTCGTTCGGTTAGAGCTCTTCGAGCTTCTTGCGGGCCTGCCACAGATCCACGTACCACTTGTCGGCCGGCTGCACGTTGCCCTGGACGTCGTAGTAGGAGTGGTCGCGCACGTAGCGCTTGGTGGTCTTGAAGTCCTTTTCCAGCAGGTCGATGCCGTCGGACGGCATGCGATCGCCCAGCTTCTCCTTCACCATCAGGTCTTCGAGGTGCTGGCTCTCCGCGCGGTCCTGCTTGCTGTTGCCGAGGATGCGCACGTGGGTGTGGGACAGGTGCTCCTTGCCGCTCTCGTCGAAGGTCGCGCCGATGCCGAAGCGCTCGACCAGCTCGACCACGTTGGGGTTGCTCATGTTCCAGCACCCATGGGACTGCGGCTTGCCGAGGTCGTTCATCGCGTCAGGGTCTTCTTCCACCGCGCCGTCGACCAGGTTGGCGTCGGCCACGCCATGGATGTACTCGTT
>JAQBPE010000412.1 GCA_028287685.1 Cyanobacteria bacterium RYN_339
GCGCAGCGTGACGCCCGGGAGCGGCGGGCCGGCGCTCGCGCGGACGGCCGCCGAGGCGCCAGGCGGCGCCAGCGTGAGGGTGGAGCAGGCCTCCGTCAGGCCGTAGCTGGGCAGCGCCACCGGGCAGCGCGCCACCAGGGCGGGCGGGATCGCGGCGCCCCCCACCATGGCGACCCGCAGCTCCGCGGGCCAGGGGCGATCGCCCAGCCAGTCCAACGTGGCGGCCAGCATCGTGGGCACGAAGGAGGCCACGGTGACGCCGGCCAGGTCTTCGGGCGCGAAGCGCGAGGCCAACACCAGCCGCGCGCCGGCCAGGGCGGTGCGCATCATGATGCCCAGGCCGCCGACGTGGAACAGCGGCAGCGCCCCCCACCAGGCGTCGGTCTCGCGCAGCCCCACCACCTGGTTAACCGCGTGGGCGCTGGCGTGGGCCGCACCCCAGGTCAGGCGCACCAGCTTGGGGCGGCCGGTGGTGCCGGAGGTGGGGACGAGCAGCATTTGCCGAGCTGCGGGCTGGCCGTCCGCGACGTCGTGCAACGCCGGACCGCCGATCGGCCACGGGCGGGCTTCGACGCCCAGCGCGGGCGCCAGCTCCGGGGCATGCAGCAAGAGGCGCGCGCCCGAGCGCTCCAGCACGTCGTTCAGTTCGCGCTCCGTCCAGCGCGTGGACAGGGGCAAGACCGTCGCGCCCAGGCGGGTGGCGGCGTGGAAGGCGATCACCCAGTCCGGGCTCGCCGGGCCGAGCAGCGCCACCACGTCGCCCGCTTGTAACGGCAGGGCCGCCGCCGTGGCGACCACCCGGGCCTCCAACTGGGCGTAGGTCAGCTCCCCGATGGCGGGGCGGTCGGGCCATTGCCGCGCGGCCTGAAGCGTCGGGGCGGTCAACATCGCACGGGCTCCGGGTGCCACAGGCCGGGGCCCTGGGGCACGGCGATCGCCCCCGCCACCGGCACCAGGCCGGGCAGCAGCGGCCCGCCGTCGAACAGCCCGGCGGTGGCGAGGCCGCAGGCGGGCAGGTCCATGACGGTGGCTGCCAGTTGCAGCACGCCGGCCGTCGAGATCCCCCGGTCCAGCGCGGAGGTCAGCACCACCTTCAAGCCAGGGGCGCGCGCCAACAGGGCCTGGGTCGCCCGCAGGCCGCCCAGGGCGGCGGGCTTCACGATCAGGATGCGCACCCCGGTCGCCAGCACGCGGTCCAGCGTGTCGAGGCGCACGCACTCGTCGGCCGCAACGGGGACGGCGCCGTGCTTCACGACCTCGGCCAGGCCCTCCAGCGAGGTGGGCTGCTCGACATACTCGGGGTCGAAGGGCGCGAGGGCCTCCAGGGCGTGCAGCGCCTCCGTGGCGGTCCAGCTGCCGTTGGCGTCGAGGCGCAGGGCGGCATTGCCGATGGCGGCGCGGGCGGCAGCCACCCGCGGGAGGTCACGGGCGAGGTCACCGGTGAGCTTGAGCTTGTAGGTGGCGTACCCGGGCGGGATCTCACCGGTCACCAGGGCGTTGACGGGGATCGCGGAGCGCAGGGAGACACCCAGCAGGGCCGCCAGCGGGACGCCAGCCGTTTGGGCCTCGAGGTCCAAACGCGCCTGCTCGATCGCCGCCCAAGCCGCAGGCCTCCCTCCCCCCTCGCGGGGGAGGTGCCCGTCAGGGCGGAGGGGGCCCGGTCCGCGCAAGTAAGCCAGGCATTCCAATGCCGTCTCCGTCCCCCAGTCCGGCAACGGCACGGCCTCACCGCGCCCCACGCGGCCTTCGGCATCCGTCACCGTCACCAGGAAGCCGCGCCGGCGCCGCCAGACCCCGTGGGCCGTCGCCAGGGGCCGGGAAAAGGCCACCGCGTACGGCTCCACGTGCCAGTTCAAAGCCGGGACCCCAGTCCCACGGCCAACAGCACCCCGTAGGCCAGCAGGACCTTGGCGGTCCCGGCCAGCGCCTCGTTCAGCACCGCCCCTTCGGAGCGGAACACATGGCGCAGCGGGCCCACCACCAACGGCAAGGCGCCCAGGCAAGCCAACGCGCCCAGGGGCAGCTGGCGCGTGGCGACCAACACCACCGGCAGCACGAAGGCCGCGGCCACCTCGGCCACGTACAGCGCCCGTGCGGCGCCGGCGCCGAAGCGCACGGCCAAGGTGCGCTTGTTGGCGCGCGCATCCGTCACGCGATCGCGCAGGTTGTTCACGCCCATGATCGCGGCCGACAGCAGGCCCGGGCCCAGCGACAGCCACATCGCGGGCGCCGGCAGGGTGTGCGCCTGGACCAGCAGGGTCCCCAGCACGGCCACCGGCCCGAAGAAAGCCAGCGCTGCGACCTCGCCCAAACCCAGGTAGGCCAGGGGCAGCGGGCCCGCGGTGTAGGCCAGGGCCGTCAGGATCGCGGCGATGCCCACGTAGATGATGGCCATGCCGCCGACGTAGGCCAGGTACACGCCAACGGCGGTCGCCAGCGCGAACACGATGGCGGTGGCGGTCAGCACTTGGCGCGGGGTCGCCAGCCCCGCTTGGGTCACGCGGATGGGGCCGACGCGGTCCGCCTGATCGGCGCCCTTGGCGAAGTCGAAGGCATCGTTCGAGAGGTTGGCGCCGATTTGCAGCAGCAGCGCCCCCGCCAAGGCGGCGACGGCCGGGCCGGGGGCGAAGGCGCCCGCGGCCGCGGCCAGGCCCCAGCCCACCAACACCGGCGCGGCACTGGCCGGCAGGGTCTTGGGGCGGGCGGCCAGGATCCAGGTGCGGGCGGCCATGCTTACGGCCGCCGCGGGAAGCGCGTGAAGTTGGGCTTGCGCTTCTGGAGGTAGGCGTTGCGGCCCTCCTGGGCTTCCTCCGACATGTAGAACAGCAGGGTGGCGTTGCCCGCCAGCTCCTGGATGCCGGCCTGGCCGTCCAGGCCCGCGTTGAAGGACGACTTCAGGCACCGGAGCGCCAAAGGCGAGTGCTGCAGCATCTCCTGGCACCAGGCCACGGTCTCCGCTTCCAGCTGGTCCAGCGGCACGACCTTGTTGACCAGGCCCATCTGCAGCGCCTCGGCGGCGTCGTACTGCCGGCACAGGTACCAGATTTCGCGCGCCTTGCGCTGGCCCACCAACTCCGCCAGGTAGCTGGCGCCGAAGCCGCCGTCGAACGAGCCGACCTTGGGGCCGGTCTGGCCGAAGCGCGCATTCTCCGCCGCGATCGAGAGGTCGCAGACCACGTGCAGCACCTGGCCACCGCCCACGGCGTAGCCGGCCACCATCGCCACCACGGGCTTGGGCAGCGAGCGGATCTGCTTCTGGAGGTCCAGCACGTTCAGGCGATGCACCCCGTCGTTGCCCACGTAGCCAGCATCGCCGCGCACGCGCTGGTCGCCGCCGGAGCAGAAGGCGTCCGGGCCTTCGCCCGTCAGGATCACCACGCCCACGTTGGCGTCCTCGCGCGCCAGCTCGAAGGCCTTCTGCAGCTCCTGCACCGTCAGCGGCCGGAAGGCGTTGCGCACTTCCGGGCGGTTGATGGTGATCTTGGCGATGCCGTCCCAGGTCTCGTACTTGATGTCCGTGAAGGTGGCGGCGGACTGCCAGGCGGCGGACTTGGCGGGGGTGGTGGTGCTCATGGCGCTTCCTCGGGGACTGGGGCGGCGGCCGACAGGAAGTCGGTCAACAGCCTGGCGAGCGCCTCCGGGCGCTCGAGCGGGACGTCGTGGCCGCAGCCGGGGACGGTCGCGGCTTGCCCCCGCCGGCAGGCAGGGGCGGACTCGTGGGCGAGGCGCACGAACTTGGGGTCGTGCTCGCCCGCGAGCCAAAGGGTGGGGGCGTCGATTTCGGCCAGCCGGCCCCGCAGATCGTCCTGGCGACCGGGGCTGAAGGCCCGCAGGGCTTGGGCCAGGGCCAGGGGGTCGTGGTCGGGGTGCGTTTGACGCTGCCGGCTGGAAAATATAGGACGCGCGTCCCAATTTCTGTAAAAGGTCTCCAGGCCTTCGGTTTCCAACATGTGGGCCCAGACCTCGTCCTCGACCACACGTGCTTGGGGATCCGGCACATGGGTAGCCGCGCCAATCAGCACCAACCGGTTCACGCGCTGGGGGTGGGCGATGGCGAGGTGCAGCGCGAGGCGGGCGCCCAGGGAGTAGCCCAGCAGGTCGAAGGTGTCGGGCAGCTCGGCGGCCAGGTCGTCGGCGGCCTGCCAGAGCGAGTAGTGTGCGGGAATCGGGCGGTGGGCATGGCCGGGCAGGTGGGGGGCGATCGCCCCCGGCCAGCCGCCGCCCTGGCCGGTGAAGCCGTGCAGGTAGACCAGCGTCATACGGGTACCGCCCGCGCCAGCGCCATAAAGGCCTGGTGTTCCGCCGCCGTCTGTTCGCGCGTGGTCAGGAACTCGACGATCGAGACGCCGGGGGTGGCGAGCGCCGCGGTCACGGCGTCGCCGGCGTGTTGGGGGTCGACGCACGTGACGTGCGGCAGGCCGAACAGGGCGGCGGCGGCCGCGAAGCGCAGGCCGTGGGGCGTGCCGAAGAGCGCCTCGAAGGCGGGGGTGGCGCTCGCGATGGGCAGGTAGGAGAAGATGCCGCCGCCGTCGTTGTTCAACAGCAAGATCACGAAGGGCGTCTTCAGCTCGCGGGCGGCTTGCAGGCCGCCGAGGTCGTGCAGGAAGGCCAGGTCACCCGTGACCAGCAGGGTGGGGTCGCCGCTGGCGTGGGCGATGCCCAGGGCCTGCGAGGTGACGCCGTCGATGCCGTTGGCGCCGCGGAAGGCGTGCACGCGGTGGCCGCCCGCCCAGTAGGTGTCGGCGTGGCGGACGGGCAGGGAGTTGGAGAGGCAGAGACGCGGGCGAGCGCGCGTAGCCGCGAGGAGGGCGCGGGCCTCCGCGGGGGCCTGGGGCAGTAGTTGGGCGATCCGCGCGTCTTCGGCCTGCCATTGGGCGACCCAGCCCCCTCTGCCTCGCCTGGAGAGCAGCGCGGTCAGCTGGTGCAGCGCGGCCGATACGTCACCGGCGATGGCAAGCGTCGCGACCAGGTCGCTCTCGCGGCCCAGCAGGTCCGCATGTATGGCGATCACCGGCGCCGTCAGCCCGCCCAGGTACGCGATCACGCCCTGGCCGGTGGGGGCGCCGCCGACGCGCAGCACCAGGTCGGGGCGCGGGGCGGCGGGGTCGCGCAGGAAGACGTCGGCGTGCTTGATCGTGTCGGGCCCTCTCAGGTCACTCGCCACGTCGGCGACCAAAGGCGCACCCAGGGCGGCGGCCAGCGCTAGCAATGCCTCGCCGCCACACTCGCTCGAACCGCCGGAGCCCGCCACGATCAGCGGGCGCTCGGCGGCCAGCAACATCGCCGCGGCCTCCGCCAGCGCCGCCTCATCCGCCCGCTGCACCGCCGCCTTGAAGCGCGGCGGCGCACCCAGAGTCTCGGCCAGCCGGGCCACGGCCTCCGCGTCGCGCACCACCGGCGCCAGCGGCTCTTCGAAAGGTGCGTTGAGGTGCACCGGGCCGTTGCCGGCGGCCGCCACGGCCAGCCCGACCTGCGCCTGCATGGCGCGCAACGTGGACGGCGCGAAGGCGGGCAGCGGCAGCTCGGCGAAGCGGCGCACGGCGTGCCCGTACAAGTGGACCTGGTCGATGGTCTGGGCCGCGCCCAGGCCGCGCACGGCGGGCGGGCGGTCCGCGGTGATCACCACCAGCGGGACGCGGGACAGCGAGGCCTCGATCACGGCCGGGGCGTAGTTGGCGGCGGCCGTGCCGGAGGTGCAAATCAGCACGACGGGCGCCTGGTCGGCGGTGGCCAGGCCCAGGGCGAAGAAGGCCGCGGAGCGCTCGTCCGCGTGCACCACCGCCTCCAGGCGCTCGAACGCGGCCAGGGCCAGCGGGGTGGAGCGCGAGCCCGGCGAGATCACGGCACGGCGCACGCCGTTGGCGGCGAGCGTCTCCACCAGGGCGTGGCACCAGAGCGCGTTGAGGTTGGGGAAGGTCATGGCGCGCCGCCCGTCAGGAGGGCCACCAGGGGCGCGGCCTTGCGCTCCGTCTCGGCCCACTCCCCCTCCGCCGTGGAGCCCGGTACCAGCCCGGCCCCGGCGTAGACCAAGGCGCGGCGGCCCTGCACGGCGGCGGAGCGGATGCCGACGGCGAAGCGCGCGCCCTCCAAACCCACCCAGCCCACGGCGCCCGCGTACCAGCCGCGCGGCGCGGCCTCGGCCGCCTGGATCCACGCCCGGGCAGCCTCGCGGGGCTGGCCGCAGACGGCGGGGGTGGGGTGCAGCGCGGCCACCAGGTCCTCGAGGGGCGCGTCGGCGGGGCGCACGGCGTCCACCGGGGTGTAGAGGTGCTGCACGTTGGCGAGCTTGCTCAATACCGGCTCGTCGGCCACGGCCAGCGCGTCGGCGTGCGGCGCGAGGGCCTGGCGCACGAAGTCCACCACCACGGCGTGTTCGTGGCGGTCCTTGGCCGAGGCCAGCAAGCCGGCCCCCAACGCGTCGTCGTGGGCGGCGTCGGAGCCGCGCGGCGCGGTGCCGGCCAGGCAATCGGCGTGGACGTGGCCACCGGCTTGCTCCACCAGCAGCTCCGGCGACGCCCCGAAGAACACCGCGTCCGGGGCCGGCCGCAACAAGAAGCGCAGCGTGCCCGGCGCGCGCTCGGCCAGGGCCAGGAAGGCCTGCTCTACGGCGGGCGGCCGGGCGAAGTCGATCGTCAGGGTGCGGGCGAGCACCACCTTCTCGAAGCGGCCGGCTGCGAAGCCCGCGAGCGCGTCCTCGATCGCGAGGGTCCAACGCTGCCGCGCGCCGGCGTCGGCCTGCAGCGTGCCCGGCTCCCAGGTGCGCGCGGGCTGCGGGGTCGCGAGGCGGGCGCGGTAGCGGGCCACCGCCAGGTCCAGGCGGGCTTCCAGGGCCTGATCGGACTCGTCCTCCTGGCGGCGCACCGTCACGGCGAAGTCGGCACCGGTGGCGTCCTGGCGCACGAGGCAGGCCGGCAGCCACAGCGCGCCGGCCGGGAAGGCCCCGGCGTGGTCGGCGTCGAAGGCCAGGCCGCCGAAGAAGCGCAGGAAGGTGCGGGCATCGCGATCGGCAACGTGCTCGCGCAGCCAGGCGCGGGCCTGGTCGGGCAAGGCGACGGCGGAGGAGGCGGCTTCGAGGCGCCAGGCTTCGTCCAGCCCATGCCAGCGCGTGCCATCACGCTCGATCCATGCTACCGTAGCGTCCGATCCGGGGTCCGCCACGGTTCCGTCCAGGCGAGCCAGGCGCACCGCCACGGACGCGGCCCGCAGCAGCGGTCGGACGTTCGATCCGGACATGGGGCACCTCCACTTCTTTCAAGAAATATTGAAACAAAGTGTAGGCCCGATCCGCCCCTGGCGCAAGGGGGCCTGATAAAATTCTTCAAATTTTCAAGAAATCTTGAAAGTTCCGAAAAGATATGTTAGCGTCTGGATAGACGCCGTCGATGACCGGAGGGAACGAACGCAGTTCGATCGCCGCCGGTTGCCCAGGAGGGCACCCGATGTTCCTCACCTTGACTTCGGCCGACGCCGCCGAACCGCTCCGGAGCTGGCTCGTCCGCGAAGGCATCGCCAGCCGGCCCCTGCAAGGCGGGCGCGCCCTGCTCGTCACCGACCCCTGGGTGCCACCTGACTTGCGCCGCGCCCTGGCCGACCACCCGGCCGTCGTGAGCGTCGAGGAGACCGTCGAGCTGCCGCGCCTGGCGCTCACCGCCCCCGCCCCGGCCGTCCATCCCGGCGCCCTGCCGCTGGTCGCCGGCCCCTGCGCCCTCGAGAGCCTGGACCACGCGCTGGAAACGGCCGACTTCCTGGCCGGCCTGGGCGTGCGCTGGCTGCGCGGCGGCACCAACAAGACCCGCACGAGCCCCCGCGCCTTCCAGGGCGCCGGCGTCGAGGCCGCGGATTGGCTGCGCCTGGCGGCCGACCGCTACGGCATGCGCTGCGTCAGCGAGGTCACGGAAGGGCCGGACGCGGAAGCGATCGCCGAGCGCCTCGATTTGGTGCAAATCGGCGCACGCAACATGCACGCGCCGCGCTTCCTGCAACGCATCGGCCGGCTGGGCAAGCCCGTGCTGCTCAAGCGCGGCTTCGCGGCCACGCCCGAAGAGTGGCTGTGGGCGGCCGAATACCTCCTGGATGCCGGCGCCCCGGGCGTGGTCTTCTGCGAGCGCGGCATGCGCACCGCGGCCCCGCTCAAGCGCTTCACGCTGGACCTGGCGGCCGTGCCCTTCATCCAGCGCATGACCGCCTCGCCCATCTGGGTCGACCCCAGCCATGCGGCCGGATCGGCGCCGTACGTGGCGCCCCTGGCCCGCGCCGCCGTCGCCGCCGGCGCCCAGGCCGTGATCGTGGAGTGCCACCCGGACCCCGCGCGGGCGTGCTCCGACGCCCTGCAAGCTTTGGACTTCCCCGCCATGACCGCCCTTGCGGCGGACCTTCGCCGCCTCACCCCCGTCTGCGAGAAAGCAGGTGCCCTGTGACCGCCCCGACGCCCACCCGGCCGATCTACCGCACGGCGATCGCCGAGCGCATCACCACGCGCCAGGAAACCCTGGCCGAGGCCGCGCGGCACCTGTTGGAGGCGTCCGGCAAGGGCGTGCGCCCGGCCTGTGTGCGCCTGATCGGCTGCGCCGTCAGCAAGCAGGGCCGCACGGACGAGCGCCACGAGGACCTGGCGGACGCGATCGAGCTCCTGCACGTGGGCTCGTTGATCCATGACGACATCCTGGATGATGCCGACCTGCGCCGCGGCGTCCGCAGCGTGCACGTGGGCTGGAACGCCAAGGTGGCCGTGCTGGCAGGCGACTACCTGCTCGCGCGTGCCTCGCAGCTGGTGGCGGGCCTGGGCGAGCAGGCCATCACCAAGCGCCTGGCCGAAGTGATGGCGGAGCTGTGCGAGGGCGAGCTGCTGCAAGACCAGCAGCTCTACGACCTGGAATTGGGCATGGACGCCTACCTCGAGCGCGTCGCCAAGAAGGCCGCGAGCCCGTTCGAGCTGGCCTGCGAAGGCGCCGCGATCCTGTCCGGCGCGTATGGCCGCGAAGCTGCCGTGGCGCGCCGCCTGGGCTTCCACCTGGGGCGGCTGTTCCAGCTGGTGGATGACTGGCTGGACTGGAACGTGGACGCGCAGACGCTGGGCAAGCCGGCCGGCCGCGACCTGCTGGCGGGCTCGATCACGTTGCCCGTGCTGGTCGCCTTGCAGAACCCCGAGGTGGGGCCGCGCCTGCGGGAACTGCTGACGCCTTTCCCCGCCGAACTGCCGGCCGAGGTGGAGCGCTTGCTCTCGCGCACCGACGTCCGCAACCACGCGGCGAAGCTGGTGCGCGACGAGGGCGAGCGCGCCCGCCGCTGGCTGCTGGAGCTGCCAGCGGGCGAGCACCGCAACGAGATGGAAGGGCTGCTGAACCAGCTGATCGCGCGCATCGACGTCGCCGCGGAGGTCCCGGCGTGAACGACGTCCTGCCCGGCAGCGAGGCCAAGCCCGCGTACGTGAAGGCGATGTTCGACCGCATCGCCGCGCGCTACGACCTGGCCAACGACGCCATGACCCTGGGCCACCACCGCGCCTGGAAGGGCGCGATCGCGAAGGCCGTGGCGCCCCAGTCGGGCGAACGCGCGCTGGACTTGGCCACCGGCACCGGCGACATCGCCCGCCGCCTGCGCCGCGCCGTGGGTGATGCGGGCCGCGTCGTGGGGCTGGACTTCTCGCCTGAGATGCTCGCGGCCGCCCGCCGGCGCGGCGAGGACGGCGTGGAGTGGCTGGAAGGCGACATGCTGAACCTGCCCTTCGCTGCCGAAAGCTTCGACGTGGTCACCGTGGGCTTCGGGCTGCGCAACGTGAACGACTTGCCGCGGGCGATCGCGGAGGCCTACCGCGTGCTGGCGCCGGGCGGACGCTACGCGTCGCTGGACCTGGCCAAGCCGCGGATTGGGGCGTTGAAGCCCTTCATGGACGCCTATTCCTTCGGGGTGGTGCCGCTGATCGGCAAGGCCGTGGCGGGGGATGATACGGCGTACAAGTATTTGCCGGCGTCGAACGACACCTTCCCGCACCAGGATGACCTGGGCAAGGCCTTCGAGGCGGCGGGGTTCACGGATGTGCGCGTGAAGGATTTGCTGCTGGGCGCCGCCGCGCTGGTCTGGGGTACCAAGCCCGCGTGATCCTGCCGAAGATCCGCGACAAGCGCTTCATCACGGTCCGGCGTGGCGGCGTGCTATCGGACGGTGACCACCACCTGTTGGCGCATTGGGCCGCGCAATGCGCTCGGCATGTCGTGCACCACTTCGAAGCGGTGCGGCCCAATGATGACCGGGTACGGCGCACGATCGAATTGACGCATGCCTGGGCCAATGGCGAGCTCAAGATGAAACAGGCCCATGCGGCGGCTTTTGCCTCCGATGCGGCAAAAGAGGTGACGGGCACGGCGAGGTTCGCGGCTTTGTCAGCTTGTCAGGCTGTTGCCGTGGCGCATGTGGCGGCCCATGAACTGGGGGCTGCTGCCTACGCCATCAGAGCCGTTATGGCTGCCGCACCGAAGGAGCAAAAGGAGTTAGTTCGGCATCTGGAGTGTCAGTGGCAACGGGAGCAGCTCCCAGAGCGAATTCGCGAGCTCGTCTTGGATGATCAGCGGTTGCGAAACGCTATCTGTTGGTTTGTTTTCGATAGTTGAGGATGGGCGCGGCGATCGCCGCGCCCGCCGCCCCACTACGGGACGGCCACCACTTGGCTGTGCCGCTTATCAGGGATGAGGGTGACGCGCAGGGCCCGGGCCGCGCACTGGAGCTTCCACTTGCGGAGTTCGGCCTTGAGTTTCTGTTTGCGCCGGATTTCCCGGACGAAGGCCGCGTTGCGCGCGCGCTTCATCCGCTCGGGATTGGTTTTCTTTGCCATGATGCAATAAAGATGGCCAAAAAGCCTGCCATCGTAGGCTCGTGAAATGAAATGCGTCGACAAATCGGCCGACGGGCGGAGGGCGTGCAAAGACGCGGCTGTCTTTAAGCCGCTGCATCCTTCCGTATGGACTTGTAAGTCATTGGCTAAAGGGCGGCCAGCATGGGCGGCCCGGTGCGTACTCTTGGATCGGCGCGCTGTCGATGGGGTGAACGTTAGCATGGCGTGCCGCGGGCGTACAATCAAGCTTTGGTTAAGGATTCCGGCCGCTGGTTGCGCCTTTCTTTACAACTCTATATAAAGAAGCCTGACGCAGGAGGAACCGCATGGCAGGCTACGTGGGCAAGGCGATCACGCGGGTGGACGGGCGGGCCAAGGTGACCGGGGCAGCCGCCTATACGGCCGACACCCAGCTGCCCGGTCTCTGCCACGCGGTGCTGGTGACCAGCGACCGCGCGGGCGGCAGGCTCACGGGCCTGGAGACCCAGGCGGCGGAACAGGCCCCCGGCGTGCTGGCGGTGCTGACTTACCGCAACGCCCGGCCCGGCGGCGTGGCGACGCTGACCAACGCGCTGGGCAAGTTCTTCGCCCGCGCGGTCATGCCCGGCGACGCCTTCCTGGTGCTGGCAGACGACCAGGTCCGCTACGCCGGGCAACCCATCGCCGTGGTGGTGGCAGAGACGCTGGAGAAGGCGCGCTGGGCGGCCAGCCTGGTGGAGGTACGCCTGGCCGGTGGCGACGTGGAAGTCGAGCTCGCGAAGCACCTGGACGAGCAGTTCTCGCCCGGCAAGGTGCAAGACGAGCCGGCGGACTCCGGACGGGGCGAGGTCGAGGCGGCGCTGCGGGCGGCGGCGCACAAGGTGGACGTGGTCTACACGACCGCCGCCCAGGCCCACAACCCGATGGAGCCCCACGCCACGATCGCGGCCTTCGACGGCGCCAAGCTCACGCTCTACGACGCCACCCAATATGTGTATGGCGTGAAGCAGGTGCTGTCGGCCCAGTTGGGCAAGCTGCCGGGCAGCGTGCGCGTGATTTCGCGCTTCGTCGGCGGCGCCTTCGGCTCCAAGGGCCTGGCCTGGCCGCATGTGCCGGTGACGGCGATGGCCGCGCAGCACGTGGGGCGGCCGGTCAAGCTGGTGGTGGAGCGGCGCCACATGTTCGGCTTCATCGGCTTCCGGCCGGAGACCCGCCAGCACCTCCAGCTGGGGGCGGCCAAGGACGGCAAGCTGGTGGCGATCGCCCACCACGGCGTCAGCCAGACCTCGCGCATCGGTGAATGGACGGAGCCCGTGGGCAAGTCCACGGGGATGCTCTACAGCTGCCCGAACGTGGCCGTAACGCACCGCCTGGTGCGGCTGGACACCCAGACACCGACCTTCCAGCGCGCGCCCGGCGAGGCGCCCGGCTCGCTGGCGCTGGAGTGCGCGCTGGACGAGCTGGCCTATGCCGCGGGCATCGACCCGCTGGAGCTGCGCCTGACGAACTACGCGTCACGCGACGAGGGCAAGGATTTGCCGTTTAGCTCGAAGGCCCTGCGGGCGTGTTACGTGCAAGGCGCGGAACGCTTCGGTTGGGACAAGCGTCCTAAATCTGTCGGACAATGGCGCGTCGGCCACCGGCTGGTGGGCTGGGGGATGGCGACCGCCACCTACCCGGCCATGCGATCGGGTGCCACCGCCCGCGTGCGGCTCCAGGCGGACGGTTCAGCCCTGGTGCAGATCGCCACCCATGACCTGGGCACGGGCACCTACACCATCCTGACCCAGATGGCCGCGGACGCGCTGGGGCTGCCGATGGGGCGGGTGCGCACCGAAATCGGCGACACGGATTACCCCTACGCGCCCGTGGCGGGTGGCTCGCAGAGCGCGGCCAGCTGCAGCATCCCGGTGCACGAGGCGGGCCACGCGGTGCGCCGCCAGCTGATCGCGCTCGCCATCAAGGATCCGGCCTCGCCGCTGCATGGGCTGCCGGCGGACCAGGTTGACGCCGCCGAAGGCCACCTCACGGCGCGGGGCGACGCCACGCGGACGGACACGCACGAGGCGGTGCTGGCCCGCGCGGGCCGCAAGGAGCTGGAAGCGGAGCACGAGACCAAGCCGGACGACGTGGACAAGCGCTTCTCGTGCCACGCCTGGGGGGCACAGTTCGCGGAGGTCCAGGTCGATCCGGACCTCGGCATGGTGCGCGTGACGCGGATGGTCGGCGCCTTCGCGGGCGGCCGCGTGCTGAACTTGACCACGGCGCGCTCGCAGCTGATGGGCGGGATGGTGATGGGCATCGGAGCCGCGCTGCTCGAGGAGGTGGTGCGCGACCCGTTGCAGGGGCGCGTGCTGAACGGCAGCCTGGAGGGCTACATGGTGCCGGTGAACGCGGACGTGCCGGAAATCGAGGTGATCTTCGTGGCGGAAGCCGACGAGCATGTGAACCCCCTGGGCATCAAGGGGCTGGGCGAGCTGGGGATCGTGGGGGCCGGGGCGGCGATCGCCAACGCGGTGTTCCATGCGACGGGCAAACGCATGCGCGACTTCCCGTTGACGGTGGACAAGCTGCTCTAGCAGGCTGCTGAACAGACCTTGTATTGGCATTCTGCGGCGGTGGGGGAAGCGGCATTGGCGGGGCCGGGGTATGCTTTGCACTTCGCGGATGGTCGCCTATTGGATTGCTATAATGTTATAGGACGCTAATAGTAACATTATAGCAAACCACTAGGCGACGCCTGTCGCATGTTGAAAGCCCCAGGCCTGGTCCCTCAGCGGACGCGCCAAATTGCACGAAGCCTTCCCGCTGCGGTACGATCTGCCCTCACATGAACCTTCACCCTTCCATCACGGCGACCGAGCTCGACGCCCAGGTGGCGGCCATCCTGAGGCTGATCGCCCGACGCACGCGGCAGCATGGCGTCCGCCAACCCAGCCGCGAGTTGGACCAGACCGGGGCAGAGTTTCTCGCGCGGTGCGCCGTGGCCGCGGAGGCGATCGATGGGGCGCTGGGCTGCTCGTTGGTGCGGGTGGCGGGTGCGGGCAAGGCGGTGGCGGCGAAGGGGCCGGCCCTGCTGGTCTTCCGGTATGTCTGGCAGCGCCACGAGCCCGCGCATTGGCCCAAGGTCCTCGTTTCCCGCCACGCCGTGCCCTGGGCGGACGACGAGGTCCACATGTACGCGGAGTTCCCCGATCCCGCGGATCCCTTGCTGGCCCGGCTGCAGGCGCAGCCCTGGGTCCTGTGCACGGACCTCAACCTCGACGGCCGCTTCACCGTCCGCCTCGATGCGCGGGCCCTGGCGGCGTTGGTGGAGGTGACGGGCTTGCTGGCCCCGGCCATGCCAGCGCCGGGCCCCGATGCCTTCGCCCCCGCCCTGGCGACGACCGCCGGGGGCGGCACCGACGTGGTCTTGCTCCACGAAACCCATCCCGACTGCACCGCGCTGGCCAACGCGTGGCTGGAGGAGCACGGCCACGAGCGCGGCCTGGTGTCGGTCACGGACGGCCGCCTGCCGCCCTACTGGTACATCACGACGGGCAAGGCGCTCGAAGCGGAGGTCGCCGTCGGCGCCTTTGGCCAGCTGGACGTCGAGGCGCTGGTCTCGTTCCTGCGACGCGTGCCCTGGACCGACGATAGCGACTACGTCCAGCTTTGCTACAAGCGTCCCCAGGACCCGGCCTTCCAGCTCCGGCAGATCTGGCCGCTCCGCCAGGATCGCGTCACGCTGGCCGATGCCGGGCCGGCCGAGGCCTTCGACCAGGCGTTCGGCCCGGTGATCGACCCGGTACTGGTGGTGCGAGGCGCCGACCCGGACGACACGCTGCCTGCGTTGGAGCCGCTCCAGCGGTGGCTCGAAGCCCATGGCCACACTGGCGCCCCGCAACCGCTCGAGACGCTCGATTACCAGGCGTTGGGCCTGTACGACTACGGCAGCAACGCGCGGGCCTTCGTCATCCCCGGCAGCCACGCCCATGGCTGGTGCTGGGCGCTGGCGGCCTTCCTCGATACGTTGCCCTGGAGCCGGTCCTTCCGCGTGATCCTGGTGTCGCGGAGCGCGTGCGGGTGGCGCGACCACCGCTGGATCTGGGACGATCGTCCCGACCGCACCGAGACGCCCACCTGCCTGGAAATGCTGCGCGACCAGCTCTGGTTCGGCTTCAACGGCGCCGGCGCGCGGTCGCCTGCCGAAGACGACCTCCGGCGCTTCGATGCGGTGTGCCTGCGCTACTTGCAGGAGCGGGGCTACGAGCTGTTGGCGGAGCCAGTCTGGTGAGTAAGATTACGAACGTGCTGCTCCTGGTGGACGGCCTGCCCGGCGAAGCGCTCACCCCCTGGCTCGAGGAAATCGGCCAGTGGCGGCACTTCGAGCGCCGCTTCCCCCTGGCCTCGCTCGAAGCGACAGCCTTGCCCCCGCTGTGGTACGGCGGGGACCGGCCGCTAACCGGCGGGATGGCGCTGGGGGCGCTGAACAACCTCGAGCTGGACCCGTACCTTGCGTTCCTCCGGCGCTTGCCGTGGGACGAGCACGGACGCGCGGTGCAGTTGGCCGTGAAAGAGCAGGACGCTGACGGCTTCCGCCTCTACCCTATCTATCCCCTGGAGCGCGCCGCCCCCGATCCCGAGCGCGAGCGGGCGCTAGCCACCATGAAAAGTTACTTCGGCGAACTGGTGGTCACGGACTTCGAGCTGCCCGAACTGCCGGCCGGTCCGCTCGAGCCGCTGGATGAGGCGTGCTTGCGCTACCTGGCGACCCGCGGCTATCGCTTCTCGCCCGAACGGACCTGAATCCGCCGTTTATAATTTGGCCTTGACCTCGTCTTTGCTCGATTACGCCTTTGTTAAATGGCAACAATCCGCATCGCGGCCTCGTTCTCAGCGCCTGAGATCGCGGATTTGTTCGGTATATTAAACGTCCGTTCGTATGCTGTTAAAAAGCACCCGCCTCCAGAAACGGGCGCCTATAAGTCTCTTGGTTGGAGAGTGGATAGGGAGAGTTCAAGATGAGTCTGACGGTTGCCACGCTTTGCTTGCCCACCGCGTCGCTGCTGCGGCAGCCGAGCGTGGTGAAGTCCCAGGATGCGCCTGCCATCACCGCGAACCTCTGGCATCCGTTCGGGCAAGATGAGTGGAACCCCGGCACGTCGGCCCCGCAGCCTCGTTGCTGCGGCGAGTCCTCGTCCCAGAGCGGGAGCATCCGCGTTCGGTAGGTTGGGTTAGGGTTAGGTTTGGGAGTAGGAGAGGGAGTAAGCACATGGCCACGACGATCAACAACGCCACCCCCCAGGTTGCCGGCTACAAGGCGCCTGCCAGCAGCATCCCGTCGATTCCGCTGCAGCCGGTCCAGGTCGGCCAGATCGGTAGCCCCATCAGCAACGACCAGCTGCTGATCCGCCAGCCGGTCCGGCCGTTCGACCCCAGCCAGTTCTTCAAGCCCACCACGCAGGAGCTGCAAGGCAACGTCATGAAGGCCAGCCTGGAGAAGAACATCGCCGAGAACCGCGTAGCCGAGGCCCAGAAGGCCTATGACGAGGCCAAGTCGCCCATCGAGAAGTTCGTCGCGCGGCAGAGCTTGAACGCGGCCAAGGACGGCTTGCAAGAAGCCACCGTGAAGCTGGACAAGGCCAACGTGGCCCTGGATCAGCGCAAGGCCGACGACGCCGACAAGGCCGTTGCCGCCGCGGAGAAGGCCGTGCAGAACGCCTCCAACCCGTTCACCCGCATGCTGGCGATCAAGCAGCTGGAGGGCGCGGTGAAGGCCCAGACCAAGGCCCAAGACGCCCTGAACACGGCCAAGCGCCAGCTGGTGACCGACGAGTTCGCCGCCAACCTGGGCGGCCCGATCATGACCCCGTTCCCCCTGATCGGTGGGGCCCCGGGGATGCAGCTCCGTTAGCCCGGAGCGAGCACGCTGTCCCCGCGGATCCAGCCGCGGGTTTCGGCCTTCAGGTGCAGCAAGACCCGGTTGGGATCGACGCCTTTGGGCAACCCATCGAGCGTCACCACGGGCTGATCTGAAGGCTGTTCGGTCAGACTTTGCATGCGTGCCATATACCCACGGTACAATCTCCCCACCACCAGGGGAGGGCGCCATGGAACCCACTATTTTGCCCGCCGGCGTAGGCGCCACCGCGATCGCCATCGCCGCCGCGCGCGAGGCCGAGGGCCGTCGGCCGGACCGCTTGTTCGAAGACCCTTTGGCGGGGTTGTTCCTGGCCGCCGCCGGCCGCCCGACGATCGACACCGTTGGCGTGCTGGTGGACTACGTGGCGGTGCGGACGGCCTTCTTCGACGACTACCTGTTGGCCGCTGTTGCCGGCGGATGCCGCCAGGTCGTCGTCCTGGCCAGCGGGTTGGATGGGCGGGCCTTTCGCCTGGATTGGCCGGCCGGCATGCGCGTCTTCGAGCTGGACCTACCGGCCTCGCTGGCCTTCAAGGAGCGGGTGCTGGCCGCTAGTGGGCTCGCGCCGCGCTGCGATCGCCGCGTCGTCCCGGCAGACCTGTGCGCGGACTGGGGGGCGATATTGGTAGCAGCCGGGTTCACTCCCGGGCAGCCCACGGCCTGGCTGGCGGAAGGCATCATGAGTTACCTGTCCGAAGCCGACCGCGAGCAACTCATGACCACGATGGCGTTGCTTTCGGCACCGGGCAGCCGCTTCGCGCTCGAAAGCGCCGGGGCGCTCTTGCTGCGGTCGCCCAACCCCGAGGGCGACAACGGCCTGGCAGCCTTCGCACAGGAGTACCGAGGTCTGTGGCACTCTACGCTGCCCACGGAGCCGACCGCGTGGCTAGAGCGCCATGGGTGGCGGGCAGACGTGCAGGCGCCGGCGACGGTTTGGCGCCGTCATGCCCGACCGGAGCCTTCCCTGTTCGCAGCTGGCCGAGCCGAAGGCCAGGGCGCGTGGTTCATGACGGCGAGCCGCTGACTTCAGCCCTTGCGCTTGAGGATGCTGCCGATGTCGTCCACGAGCTCGCCCACGCGGGCGCCCAGACCTTCGGGGGCGGCCACATCGATGACCTTGCCGTCCTCGGCTGTTACGGCTTTGGGGTCGATATCTCCCGCCACGTCGTCCACGAACTTGCCGACGCGATCGCCGATGGCCTCGTTGTGGGCGACTTTGGCCACGGCCTCGCCCACGAGGTCGCCGGCGTTCTCGAGCACCTCCGCCTTGAGCTTCTTGAGAGGGTCGGCGCTCTGGGCCACCTCCGTCACGAAGTCACCGAGGCGCTCGCCCAGGCCTTGGTTGTGCACGAGCTTGCCGATCGTGCCGCCGATCGCATCGCCCACGGCCTCCGCGGCGCGGTTCTTCATCTTCTGCTTGATCTCATCCAGGCCCATGGTCAGACCCTCCTGGGGCGGTTATACCCGACGGCCTAGGGGAGGAGTGCTAGCGAAGGGGCTTGAACCCTCAACCGGCCCCTTATAAGGAGGCTGCTCTGACCACTTGAGCTACGCTAGCCGGCATGAAATGCTGGTAGCGCAAGTATTCGGGTCATGGAGGATCCTCCTTATACCAGGGCTTCAAGCCCCTTCCGCTCGAGCAAGCTCAAAAGCTTGGCCGAAGGTCCGCTAGGATGCTTGGCGCCGTTCTCCCATTGCCGCACGGTCGAAAGGCTGGTGTTCAAGACGGCCGCCAGCACTGCCTGGCTGATGTTAAAGCGGTTCCGCAAGGCCACAATTGCCTCGCTCGAGTAGTCACCCACGGGCGCAAGGCAAAGCGCGTCGTATTCTTGCATCCGGCGTTTGTCGATCAGGCCACCGGCATGCAGAGACGTTGCGGTCTCATGGACCGCCTCCAATATTCGGCTCTTGGCCTTCTTCGTCATGGCAAATCTCCACCAACGCCCGTCGGCTAACTTCGGAATCCAGCTCGGCCGTGGTTCTCGCAAGGAGGTCCGCAGCCAGGGTCTTTAGCGCGCCCTCTTCGGTCGCATTGACGTTGGCTCGCTCGGATTTCTCGAAACCGAACACGAAGAACCAACGGTCTCCCCGGTTGGTGGCGATGAGCGTGCGAACGCCGCCGCGCTTGCCCCCACCTGGTAACGCCACCCGCTTCTTAAAAACCCCACCGCCCAGGTCCGCATCGATCAAGCCCGACGCCATCTCCGCAACAGCCAGGCATAGCGCCCGGTTGGTTAAGGTGGTCTTCCGCATCCAGCGGTCGAAGTGCCTGACCTTGAAGACCCTGCGCATGGCGATAACTATAACACTAAGTGTTATAGAAAATCAAGTCCTACTCCACCAGCCGCGCGCGCCAGGGCAGTTGCAGCCCGGCCAGGATGCGCTCGGCTTCGCGCTGGGTGAACTCCCCGTGCAGCGCCAGCCGGCCGTGCTCGATCGGCGCGACGATGACCGGCTGCGTCACCAGAATGCCGGCCACGAACACCCCCACCTTCTTGCCGACCTGGTCCCGCGAGAACTCGCGCAGCGCCTGGGTCCCGGTGGGGTCGAGCTCGACGGTGAGGGCCCAGAAGCCCGTACGTTGTTCTTCGATCCAGGCGGCCTGCACGCCCAGGTGCTCGGCGCCGCTGGGCTGGCCTGCTGCTCGTAGCGCCAGGTCACCCGCGCCCAACAACGTCAGCGGGTCCAGCCGGAGGTTGGGGGTGACGAGCAAGACGGTGCCGTCGTGCCGCACGGTGGCGATCGGCGCGTGGGCGCCCAGCAGCTCGGCGCGCAGCTCCAGGGCCCTGGCCAGCTCCTCGACCGGCGGGCGCGGCATCATCAGGGTGGGGTCCGGCTGGAACACGGCCTGGGCCAGCAACAGGGCGAGGGTCAGCATGCTAGCGTCGCGTGAACAACCCTTGCAGGTTGTACGCCATGATCTCGCGCGCCACCGCCGCCACGTCCGCGGGCGGCCGGTTGCGCAGCGTGTGCTGGTAGACCAGCTCCTTCACGCTGCCCAGGATGCAGGTCGCCACCAGCACCGTGTCGCACGCCCGCACCATGCCGGCCATCTGGCCCAGCTGCAAGGTCTCGGAGATCAGCTTGAGCAGGCCGTCGTAGAAGCCGGCCAGCTTGAGGTCGAGGTCGGCGTCGACGCCGGAGGCTTCTGCCAGCAAGATGCGGGCCAGCGCGCGCTCCTGGAACAGGATGCCCAGCACGCGCTCCACGTTCTCCTGCAACTGCACGTAGACCGTCTTCTCGGGGTGCGCCATGTCCACGTCGACGATCGCGTCGCGCACGCGCTCCAGCAGGTCGTCCAACAGCTCGTCGAAGACGACGCGCTTGTTCTCGAAGTGCTGGTAGAAGGTGCCGCGGGCCACGCCGGCCTTGGCGATGATGTCGGCGACGTTGGCGGCGTGGTAGCCCACCTCGCCGAACACGGCAACGGCGGCGTCCAGGATCTGGTCCCGGCGGGCTTCCTTCTTCTTGACGGCCATCGCTTCCATCTTACCCCTCGACGTCGACATAAATAGACACCAGTGTCTAGTCAGGCTAAACTGTACCACATGCGGTTGCTCGTTTCGCTTTACATGTGGAGTGCCTGGTTGCTCGCCGGGTTGGTGGGCATCCCGATTTTGCTCGCCATGATGGTGCTCTGCTCGCGCCGCACGGCCTACGAGGGCATCCGCACCTGGATCCGCGTCAGCCTGGCCATCAGCTTCATCAAGGTGCGCTGGACGGGCATCGACAAGCTCGACACGCAGCGGCCCTACATCCTGATGGGCAACCACATCAACCTGCTCGATCCCTTCATCTGGTGTCTCGCCATCCCCGTGCCCTTCGTGGGCGTCGAGAAGAAGGAGAACTTCAAGATTCCCTTCTACGGCTGGCTGATGAGCCGCTGGGGCAACATCGGCATCGACCGCAAAGATCTTGAACAGGCCAAGCGCGACCTGGAACGCGCCGGCGAGCTGATCCGCCGCGACAACCTATGGATCGCGCTGATGCCGGAAGGCACGCGCACCCGCGACGGCAAGCTGGCCGCCTTCAAGAAGGGCGGCTTCCACCTGGCGCTCGGCACCGGCGCGCCGATCGTGCCCATCACCATGAACGGCGCCTACGACATCCAGGCCCGCGGCGGGTTCTGGGCCCGGCCCGGCACCATCGACCTGATCTTCGGCGAGCCGATCGACCCCGCCAACTACGGGCCGGAACGCCTGGATGACTTGATTCGCGACGTGCGCGCCGCGATTGTCGGTCCCTATACCGGGCCCAAATCCGAGCTGGACCGCACCGACGTACCTACCCTCGTGACACCTTAACTAGACACCCCTGTTCATAAGAGGTTCCTGGATGTCCCAAACCGCCCCCCTCCTCGAAGGTCCCCGCGCCGACTGGCACGCCGAGCTCAACGCCGGCACGTTGGTGGAGTTGCTGCACCTGCGGGCGGACAGCCCGCGCAAGCTGGACTACTTGGACGAGCACGGCAAGTCCACGCCGCTCACCTGGGGCCAGGTGTGCCGCAGCGCCTTCGCCTTCGGACAGCAGCTCACCAAGAAGGGCGTGCAGCCGGGCGACCGCGTGGTGCTGATGCTGCCGACCTGCCCGGGCTACCTCTACGCCTTCTTCGGCACGATCGCCGCGGGCGCCATCCCCGTACCGGTCTACCCGCCCTTCAACCCCAAGCAGCTGACGACCTTCCTGGAGACCCTGGTGGGCATCCTCGACAACAGCGGCGCCACCACCCTGATCTACTGGAACGAGGTCAAGCCGATCCTGGGCCACGCGCTGGGCCGCGCCAAGGGCGTGAAGCACGCGCTCGCGCTGGAAGACTTCGACACCACGCCCATCAAGGAGCTGCCGGCCATGCGCCAGGCCGACCCGGACGCCACCACGCTGATCCAGTACACCTCGGGCTCCACCGACCAGCCCAAGGGCGTGGAGCTGAGCCACCTGAACTTGCTACACAACGTGCACGAGATCGGGCGCAACCTGGCCCTGGTGCCGGGCGTGGACGTCTGCGTCTCCTGGCTGCCGCTCTACCACGACATGGGCCTGATCGGCGCCTTGCTGGGCGCCATCTACAGCGGCATCGACATGGTGCTGATGGCGCCGCAAACCTTCCTGATGCGGCCGAAGCTCTGGCTGGAGGCCATTTCCACCTACAGGGCCACCATCACCGTGGCGCCGAACTTCGCCTACAACTTGTGCGCCACGCGCGTCTCGGACAAGGTCACGGCGGCGCTGGACCTCTCCAGCCTGCGCGTGGCGATGTGCGGCGCCGAGCCCATCCGCCGCGAGACCTACGACGCCTTCCTGGCCAAGTTCGGGCCGCAAGGCTTCGGGCCGGACGTGTTCCTGCCCGTCTACGGCCTGGCGGAGAGCACGGTGGCCGCAACCTTCCCGGCCCTGATGCAGGTGCCGCACGTGCGCAACCTGGACCGTGACACGCTCGAGAGCGAGCACCGCGCCGTGTCCGGCGAGGGCCTCGCCGCCTTCGGCCTGGGTCGCCCCTTCGCGGGCTCGCGCCTCGCCATCCGGGATGCCGAGGGCCGGCCGGTGGACGAGGGCCACGTGGGCGAAATCTGGCTCTCCGGGCCCAGCGTGATGAAGGGCTACTTCCGCAACCCCGAGAAGACCGCCGAGGTGCTGGTCGACGGCTGGCTGCGCACGGGCGACCTGGGCTTCGTGGAAGGCGGCCACCTGTTCGTGACCGGCCGCCAGAAGGACCTGATCATCCGCAACGGCCGCAACTACTACCCGCAAGACCTGGAAGCGCTGGTGGAGTGCCTGGAGGACGTGCGCAAGGGCTGCGTGATCGCGTTCGGACACCACGACGCCAAGCGCCAGAGCGAGGAAATCGTGGTGCTGGTGGAGAGCCGCCTGACGGATGCCGAGGCCGTCAAGGCGCTGCACGCGCGCGCCAGCGAAGCCCTGGCGGGGCTGCTGGGCTTCACGCCGGAACGCATCGAGATCCTCAAGCCGCACACGCTGCTCAAGACCTCCAGCGGCAAGCTGCGCCGCAAGCCCACCCAGGCCCGTTGGGTGGTGGGCGCGCTGGCGCCGCGCTCCGACAGCGTGATGGACAAGATCAAGCTGGTGGCGTCGTCGCAACTGCACTGGGGCAAGCGCCGCCTGGCCGCGCTGACCGGTGGGGGGCCGCGTTGATCGCCACCTACCTGGATTTCGACGGGACGCTCGCCGACACCACGCTGGTGCACGTGTACGCGTATTACGCGCGGCACGCCGGACGGCGCGTGGAGATGGCGATGCGCCTGGCGAAGCTCGCGGCCATGACGCCCGCCTATATGGCGCTCGACAAGGTGAGCCGCCTGGCCTTCGCGCGGCGGCTCTACTCGCACTACGAGGGGTTGTCGCGCGATCGGCTGGAGGCGCTGGCCCCGGCGCTGGACCGCGAGGTGTTGCAGCCGCGCGAGCACAAGCACGCCGCGTCCTTCCTGGCGGGCTGCAAGGCCAAGGGCCCGATCGTGCTGGTGACGGGCGCGGCGGACTTCTGCGTGGCCCCTTTCGCCAAGCGGTACGGCTTCGATGCGGTGATCGCCACGCGCCTGGAGTACCGGGACGGGCGCGCCACCGGGCGCATCATCCCGCCGGAGGTCTTCGGGCCGAACAAGGCCAAGCTGATCCGCGACCATGCGGCGGCGCACGGCATCGATTTGGCGGCCAGCTCGGCGTATACGGATTCGATCTCGGATTTGCCGATGATGGACGTGGTGGGCCGGCCGGGGGTGATCAACCCGGACGCGGCGCTGCAGCGCGCGGCGCGGGACTACCACTGGCAGATTTTGACGCTGTGAAATCAATCGCCCAGTTCTTCGGGGAATACCGAGGCCACGTCCAGCTCGAAGCCAGGAAGCAACGGGGTCGTCAGAATGTCCCCAACCTTGAAGAGCAGGGGGTTGCCAAAGCGGCCGTCCTGGCCCAGCCGCAGCACTTCGATGCGATCGGCGTGAAGGGGGACCATCCAGAACTCCTGGACGCCGAACCGCTCGTAGAGCGCCAGCTTACGAATGGCATCCTTGCGGGCCGTCGAGGCGGAAAGCACCTCGACCACCACGTCCGGAGGACCTTGGACATTGGCCTTCGTAAGCTTGGCCCGGTCGCACAGGTACAAGACGTCAGGTTGAAGCACGGTGGCGGGGCGCATGGACTCGAGCACCACGTCTGTAGGCGCTATCAGCGCAATGCCCGTGCGGGTGCGCTTCGCGTAATCATCGAGCGCGCGCCAGATTTGAGGCGCCACGAGCTGATGGCGAATGAACGGTGCGGGTCCCATGGGCGTCAAGACTCCATCCAGGACCTCGTAGCGCTCGTCGTCGTCGATCGCCGCATAGTCCTCGTAGCTCAGCAAGGCGTGGGGTTCGGTGGCCATGGCCGCGGGCTCCTCTGTCGTCGACCCCTTCAGCATAGTCCATAGGCTCATCGAGCTACAATCCCCCACGCCCCTAAAACGGCTCGCTGACACGCGTTTCGAGGTCCCCTTGTCCACCCGCTCTTACCTGCCCTCCGTCGCCAAGTCCATCGTCCGCATCGACAAGCGCTCTGCCAAGCGCCTGATCTGGTACGGCGACGGCTGGCTGCACGAGCACCTGCCGGAAGGCACGCGCGTGATCTACCCGCCGGCGCCCATGAGCGGCCTGCCCGACCCGGACCGGGCCATCCGCGAAGCGCTCAACAACCCCGACGGCGGCGAGCCGCTGCACGCCTTGCTGAAGAAGGGCATGAAGGTCACGATCGCGATCGACGACATCAGCGTGCCCCTGCCGATGATGGTCAAGCCGGACGCGCGCGAGCGCATCCTCAACATCGTTTGCCAGCAGTTGGCGGACTACGGCGTGGACGACGTCCACATCATCATCGCCACCTGCTTCCACCGCCGCATGACCGAAGCCGAGATCCGCTATTCGGTGGGCGACAAGGTCTTCAAGAGCTTCTGGCCGAACAAGCTCTACAACCACGACGGCGAGGACGCCGCCAACATGGTGCTGCTGGGCACCAGCTGCCACGGCGAGGCCGTCACCATCAACCGGCGCGCCGCCGAGAGCGACCTGATCATCTACGTGAACATCAACCTCGTGCCGATGGACGGCGGCCACAAGTCGGTGGGCGTGGGCCTGTGCGACTACCGCACCCTGAAGGCGCACCACACGCCCCAGGCGATCCTGGCCTCGCACTCGTACATGGACCCGGACAAGAGCGAGCTGCACCACTCCTGCAAGCGCATCGGCCGCGTGATCGACAAGCAGCTCAAAGTTTTCCACATCGAGACGGCCGTGAACAACCGCATGTACGGCGACACGCTGGGCTTCCTGGGCAAGAACGAGGACACCTTCACCGACTTCGACAAGGCCAAGCTGGCGGCCACGCGCGCGACCATGTCCCGCCTGCCGGAGGCCGCGCGGCGCGAGTTCCTGATGCGCGTGCCCAGCCCGTACGAGATCATCGCGGTGCACGCGGGGCAGACCGACCCCACCCACCAGCAGATCCTGGACAAGAGCTTCAAGCAATACGCCGTGCCGGTGCAGGGCCAAGCCGACGTGCTGATCCTGGGCATCCCGTTCATCAGTCCGTATAACGCCAACTCGATCATGAACCCGCTGTTGGTGCAGGTGATGGCGCTGGGCTACTTGCACAACCTCTACCGCGGGCAGCCGCTGCTCAAGAAGGGCGGCACCTTGATCGTGGTGCACCCGCTGCGCGACCAGTTCCACGAGCAGCACCACCCCAGCTACATCGAGTTCTTCCACCGGCTGCTGCCGGAGACGCGCAACAGCTTCGAGCTGCAGGAACGCTACGAGGAACAGTTCGCGACGGATCCGGGCTATATCGCGATGTACCGAACAGGAAATGCATATCATGGTGTGCATCCCTTCTACATGTGGTACTGGGGTGAGCACGGTCGTCAGCACGCTGGCCGCATCATCGCGGCTGGCTGCCAGCAGCCCTATGTCGCCGAGCGCATGGGCTGGGAGTGGTCCTCGACCCTGACGGAGGCGATCGACATGGCGACCGGGGGCGACAAGAGCAAGGAGATCACGATGCTGCATGTGCCGCCGATCGCGTTGGTTGACGTCACGCCGTAAGCGCTCACGTCGCCGCCAACAAGAGGTCCATCACCTCTTGGGGCGACGAGGCCCTCCGGATCCGCATCTCGAGTTCGTCTTGCCGCGCGCTGGCGGTGGCGACGGCGTCTTGCTCCGCCCGGCCACCGCCGGCCTTGAACAGCGCCCAGGCCGTGGCCGGGATGCGGCGATGCCCGGACGGCAGGCGCTCGCAGCGCAGCAAGCCCTGATTGCACCAGTTCTGCACGGTTCGCGGCGACACACCGGCGTCCCGGGCCACCATGCCCGGCGTAAGCCAACCTCCAGCGGTGGGTTCCAGAGTGGATGACGGCATTGGAGGCCCCCTTTCGAAAACGAAGTTGGAAATGCTGGAATTGCTGGAAAAATCGGAAAGCGGGCGGGGGTTTTTCCAAATCTTCCAGGATTTCCGCATCTGATTCCGTGCATGTAGCCACCAGGCAGCAATTGCCGCAAGTGCTCATGCACGGCTGGTTAGCACCGCGACGAGCCGGGGCGGACCGCTCTGACTATGCAAATCCTTGAACCATGCTTAAACAGCCCTTAGGCAACTTTGTGGGCGCTCCGGTGCCATAAGACCCTGACAGGGAGAGCAAAGGAGTTGAATATGGATTCCTACTTCGGTATGGTGTCCGCGCCGTCGCGCGTGCCTGCCCAGCCGGGCCCGTTGCCCGTCGCGGCTGCCCCGACCGGTCCGGTGATGATGCGTGGGGATGTCTACGTGAGGTCGGGGGCCGGCCCGGTGGCTGCCGCGAATGCGGGTGGCTTGGGCGGTGCGTTCCAGC